>CAZEAV010000311.1:2108-4194 GCA_964510215.1 uncultured Iamiaceae bacterium | reverse complement strand
TCTTCATCAACCAGTTGCGGGAGAAGATCGGCGTGATGTTCGGTTGCTTCTCCTATTCCTCACGGGTCGTGCTCGCCGATGGGACCACCGAGAAGATCGGAAAGATCGTCAACCAGAAGCTGCCGGTCGAGGTGCTCTCCTACGACCCGGTGCGCGATGAGGTGCTGCCCCGCAAGGTCGTGAACTGGTTCGACAATGGTCGCACCGACGAGTTCCTGCGATTTGAGATCGCGAAGCCTTCGGGCAACGGCCGGGCCCAGTTCGCGTGCACGCCGAACCACCTGATCTGTACGCCGGGCGGTTGGCGTGCCGCGGGCGAACTCGTCACCGGCGACAACGTGATGCAGTCGGTGACCCACCGACTCTCGGATTTCCAGTTCCAGGTCATCCTCGGTGGGCTGATGGGCGACGGTGCCTTGTCGCCGAGCCGGAGCGGGCACGCGGCCCGGTTCAGGTGGGGACACGGTGCCGCCCAGGAGGCGTACGCCGATTGGAAGGCGTCGTTGTTCGCGAACATCGGCACCAACCGCTCGACCAACGCCGAGGGTGCGGTCTTCCACGACCTGCCGCCGCTGCCGGAGCTGGCCGAGCTGCGCCGGGCCACCTACGTCGGTGATTTCAAGGTGCTCAGTTATGACTACCTCAAGAGCCTGACGCCTCTTTCGTTGGCGATCTGGTACTGCGACGACGGCGGGTTCACGCTGCGGACCGAAGGCAGACAGGAGCGCACGGCCGGAGGCTCGGGTCGTGCCGAGATCTGCGTGCAGGCGTTCTCGCCGGCCAGTCGAGAGCGGCTGCGCGACCATTTGGCCGACACGTGGGGGATCGAGGCCACCCTGGATCTGCGAGGCACGCGCCAGATGGCGGTGTTGTCCTTCCCGACCGAGGCCACCGCCAAGCTGCACGAGCTGATCGCCCCGTACGTGCACCCGAGCATGGCCGACAAGCTGCTCCCGGCACACCAGGGCCGCTTCGCGGTTGCACCGGAGTTCGTCGAGGCCCGCCGGGCGCTGGCACCGTTGCCGATCACCGAGATCCGGGTGGTGCCCGCGGGACGCCATTCGCACCGTTTCGACATCGAGGTCGAGGGCAACCACAACTACTTCGTCGATGGGGTCATGGTGCACAACTCGCCCGAGACCACGCCAGGCGGGCGGGCGTTGAAGTTCTACTCCTCGGTGCGCATCGATGTGCGGCGGATCGAGGCGCTCAAGGACGGCGCCGAGGTCGTGGGGAACCGGACGCGGGCCAAGGTCGTCAAGAACAAGGTCGCCCCGCCGTTCCGCCAGGCCGAGTTCGACATCATGTACGGCAAGGGCATCAGCCGTGAGGGTTCGGTGCTCGACATCGGTGTCGACGAGGACATCATCCGCAAGTCCGGAGCCTGGTACACCTACGAAGGCGAGCAGCTCGGTCAGGGCCGGGAGAACGCGAAGCAGTTCTTGGCCGACAACCCGGAGATCATGGTCGAGGTGTCCGAGAAGATCCGCCAGGCGGTCGGTCTGGACGGCGCCGAGCCCGAGGACGCCATGACCGAAGCCGACGACGAGCCCATCACCCTGGACGACTGATCCCGGCTGACCGGAGCGTCGATGTTGCCCGGGGCATCATCCGATGCTGGTGCTACGATTGTGGCATGGCACGGGTTCGCGTGAGTACGACCGTCGACGGCGAGCGACTGAACGAAGCGCGACGCGCGGTCGGCGCATCGACCGACGCGGCGCTCTTCGATCAGGCACTCGCCGCTTTGCTGGACCGTCACCGGGCTGCTGAGGTCGACGCCGCATATGTGGCCTACGACATGGTCCCGCTGGACGAGTCCGATGCCTGGGGAGACCTCGCCTCGTTCCGCGAGGCCACAGCCGCATCGTGATCCCATTGCCCCGGCGCGGCGAGGTCTGGTGGTGCGAACTCCCCGACATCGCCCGTCGACCGGTGGTCGTACTCTCGCGTGACGTGGCGATTCCCCGGTTGCGACGGGTGCTCGTTGCGCCGTGCACGACGACGATTCGGAGCCTGCCGAGCGAGGTGAATCTCGAACCGGGCGATGATCCGATTCCTCGCCGGTGCGTTGCGAACCTCGATT
>CAZEAV010000311.1:0-2098 GCA_964510215.1 uncultured Iamiaceae bacterium | reverse complement strand
GAGAGCGTGTCGGTGGCGGTACTCGTCGAACGTCTCGGTTCGCTGTCGGGCGTTCGGATGGCCCAGGTGTGTGCGGCGCTCGCCATCGCGGCCGACTGTCGGTAGTGGTTGGAACGGATCTGCCCACGGGCCGGGTGGGGTGAGACAATGACCGGTATGGCTGACACCGAACTCGCCGAACCCCGCACCTATGCGATCCGCACGTTCGGCTGTCAGATGAACGAGCACGACTCCGAACGCATCGCCGGGCTACTCGAAGCCGACGGGCTGGAGCGGGTCGACGACCCGAACACCGCAGATGTCATCGTGCTGAACACCTGTTGTGTGCGCGAGAACGCCGACAACAAGCTCTATGGCACCCTCGGGCACCTCAAACCCCTCAAGGACGACGACCCCGACAAGCGGATCATCGTCGCGGGGTGTCTGGCCCAGAAGGACCGCGACTCGATCCGCGAACGGGCGCCGTACGTCGATGTGGTGATGGGCACGCACAACGTGCACCGCGCGGTGGAGCTGTTGCACCACGCCGATGAGTCCGGGCCGATCACCGAGATCCTCGAAGCCACCGTGGCCGACGACCACGAGCTGTTCCCCTCGGCGCTGCCCGCCCGGCGGACCACCGGCCATTCGGCTTGGATCACGATCCAGATCGGCTGCGACAACAACTGTGCGTTCTGCATCGTGCCGGCGGTCCGCGGCCCGGAGAACTCACGGCCCTTCGATCGGATCGTCGACGAGGTCACCCGAGTCGCCGCCGAAGGCGTAACCGAGGTGACCCTGCTCGGTCAGAACGTGAACTCCTATGGACGCGACCTGACCCTCGCCCGCCACAGAGCCGGCGAGTCGGTGCGGATCCGTCCGCTGTTCGCGGACCTGCTGCGGGCGGTGGGCGCGGTGCCGGGGATCGAGCGGGTGCGCTACACCAGCCCACACCCCAAGGACCTGCGGCCCGAGACGATCACGGCCATGGCCGAGGTGCCTGCGGTGTGTGAGCACCTGCACCTGCCCCTCCAGGCGGGCAGCGACCGCGTGCTGGCCGCGATGCACCGGGGCTACACCGCGCAGCGGTATCTGGAGCGGCTCGCCGCGGCGCGCGCCGAGATCGACGATCTCGCGGTCACCACCGACATCATCGTCGGCTTCCCCGGCGAGAGCGACGACGACTTCGATCGGACCCTCGAGGTGGCTGCCGCCGCCGAGTACGACAGCGCGTACACGTTCATCTACTCACCGCGACCCGGCACCGAAGCCACCGAGAAGAACCTGCCCCTGGTGCCCGACGACGTCGTCGCGGAGCGGTTCGAACGCTTGCGCGTGGTGGTGGAACGCTCCGGACTGGCCAAGCACACCGCGCGCGTCGGTCGGGTGGAAGAGGCGATGGTGGAAGGACCGTCGAAACGTGATCCGTCGGTCACCTCCGGCCGGACCCGCCAGAACAAGCTCGTCCATTTCCGGACCGAGGAGCCTTTGCGAGCCGGAACCTACGTGTCCACCCGGATCACCGGCGCGGCCCCGCATTTCCTGCGCGGAGAATTGGTCGAGGTGCTCGCGCCGGCACGCCACCGGACGCGCCTGGTCGTCGAGGCCCGGTGAGCGACCCCGGGCCACCGGACCTGTCCGGGCCGGCGGCCGCCGCCACCGCCGACGCGACGTGGGAACCGGTGCCCGGTGGCCGCCACTCCCAGGTGTTCAGAGCCAGCTTCGCCGACGGACGTGCCACGCTTGCCGTGAAGCGCCCGAACCCTGACATCGGAGCGGATCCGGCAAGTGCGGCCGCGCGTGCCGAAGCCGTCGACCTGGTGCACCGCGAGGCGCAACGGCTGGCCTGGATTGCCGAGCACCTGCATGGGCGGGGGCTGGCCGCCCCGGACGTCGTGGTGGCGCCGGAGGACGATGACCCCGACCCGGTGCTGGTGACCACGTGGCTGGAGGGAACGGTCGATCCCCGGCTCATGCGCACCCCCGAGACCGCTGTGGAGGCGTTCGGCCGGTCGCTCGCCTCGCTGCACGAAGCATCCCGTCGGATCGACCTGGAGGCATGCCCGTTCGACGCGTCGCTCACCGCGCTCGTGGAAGCGGCGGCCGCACGGGTGGATGC
>CAZEAV010000310.1:0-4200 GCA_964510215.1 uncultured Iamiaceae bacterium | reverse complement strand
CATAGTCAAGATCCCCACTAGCGCCGACGACCAGTCCCGGGCAGTTCTTGCGGGAGTGACCAGTGTGCTTGCCAAACTATCCGGCCAGCCGCACGATGTGAGTTATCTGGGGCATGGCACCACGGTCGCTACTAATTCACTCTTGGAGTTGCGGGGAGCGCGGACCGGCCTAGTTACAACGGGAGGGTTCCGCGATATCTTGGAGATCGCCCGGCAACGTCGGCCAGACCTTTACGACCTCTTCACCGAAAAGCCGCCGCCAATAATCGCACGCGACCACGTAGTAGAAGTGCAAGAGCGAGTTACGGCGGATGGATCCGTGCGCCTCGAACTCAGCGATGAGGAGATCGCTCGGGTTGTGTCGGAAGTGGGCAACCTGGAGGTCGACGCCGTGGCAATATGCCTCCTCCACTCTTACCGCAACCCCCGTCACGAAGCACGGTTGGAATCTGCGCTAAAGAACGCTTATCCCCGCCTCTATATATCTCGCTCTAGTACCATCGCTCCAGAATTCCGGGAGTACGAGAGGTTCTCGACGACGGCGATAAACAGCTTCATTGGGCCAGCCATGACTACATATATGACGCGTCTCGCTAAGCGAGTGAGTGAACTAGGTGTAGATGTCCCCGTCAAGGTGATGCAGTCCAACGGGGGTCTCACGTCTACTCAAGGGGTTTCTGACCACCCGGTGAGGGCGCTGGTCTCGGGTCCAAGTGCGGGCGTCGTGGGCGCTAAGTATATCGCTGAATCGGCTGGGGTGGATAGCTTCATCACGTTTGACATGGGAGGCACAAGCACAGATGTTTGCCTCGTTCGTAACGGCGAAGTCACTAGTTCCCGACAGAGGGAAGTTAACGGTTATCCCGTGCGTGTTCCCTCGGTAAATGTTCACACAATTGGGGCTGGAGGAGGCAGTATTGCCCAAGTGGACAATGCAGGCGGCTTAAAAGTCGGACCAGAGAGTTCTGGTTCACATCCAGGGCCCGCAGCCTATGGGCGCGGAGGTGACCAAGCGACACTCACGGACGCAAATGTCGTGCGAGGATGGTTGAATCCCAAGTCCGCTCTCGGCGGACGTATGAATATCGACTATCCCGCCGCGGCACGCGCTGTCGCGCACCTCGCCGGACCCCTGAGCATGTCGACACTCGAGACCGCCCGCGGCATCGGCCGGTTAGCTACGTCGCGAATGGCCCGGGCTGTGCGGATGGTGTCCGTGGACCACGGCGAGGATCCGCGCGAGTATACATTAGTCGCATATGGGGGTGCCGGGCCGCTGCATGCGGTCGAAGTGGCCCGCGAGGTCGGACTCCGTAACGTATTGGTACCACCGAATCCTGGCACGCTGTGCGCACTCGGCTTACTAGTCAGTGATGTGCAGACCGAATGGGTCAAGTCCCTATTAACGCCGGCCGAACCGGACGCGCTCAGCGAACTGAATGACACGCTGACGCGGATGGCTTCAGTGGCGAGAGACTGGTTGAGGGAGGAAGCTACCGTGAGTGTCTCTCAGCAAGTTTTCGCGAGGGCAGATCTTCGCTACCCAAGACAAAATTTCGAACTCAGTGTTGATTTGCCATCGTGGCCTCTAGACCAAGAGATGCTAAAGGCAGTCGTAACGAAATTCCACGCCGCTCACCAGCAGGCGTATGGGTTTAAACACCCAGACACACCAGTCCAATTCGTAAATTTGTCGGTGGTGGCACGGGGGCGCACGCTCGCTGCTCCTTTGCCCGAGTTAGGGAAAGGCGACAAGAGTCCTGCTTCTGGAGCACTTCTTGGCTATCGCCACGTGGACTTTGACGATGGAGCCGGGAGAGTACGCACACCGATCTTCGACCGCTCTCGATTGCTCGCTGGGAATGAGATTACGGGGCCAGCAATCTTTGAACAAGTCGACTCTACGACGGTTCTTCCACCCGACGCGCACGTGCGTGTAGATCGGACTGGAAACATGCTAATTGATATAGAGTCGGATGAAGCCGGGACAGCGAAAAGACGTAAGTCCTTGCGGCTGAACCCAATTGACGTCCAAGTGATCGGCAATGCACTGCTGTCAATTGCTGATGAAGTTGGGACGGTGTTACGCCATTCAAGTTACTCTACAAACATTAAGGAACGCGCGGATTGCTCGACGGCAGTGTTCGATGCAAATGGGTCCCTAGTCGCACAAGCGGAGCATATTCCGATCCACATGGGAGCGATGAAGGGGGCCGTTGCTGCGTTACTCAACCTGCGAGGTGTTACGGGGATGCGCGAGGGTGATGTCTTCGTGACTAACGATCCTTACTCAGGCGGGGGGACGCATCTGCCAGACATTACAATGGTTGCCCCAGTTTTCCGGGACAGCAGGCTTATCGGGTTCAGCGCCAATATTGCCCATCATTCCGACGTCGGTGGCCATGTAGCAGGAAGCAATTCCGGAGATTCCAGCAGCATATTTCAAGAAGGCCTGCGGGTGCCGCTGGTACGCTTCGCGCGAGCAACCGGTGTGTGCGAAGATGTCCTTGGATTTATCACCCTCAACTCGAGGCTCCCTGACGAGCGCCGGGGCGACTTGCTGGCCCAGCACGCAGCGGTCAGCCTTGGCGCACGGCGGCTACTTGAGCTTCATGACAAATATGGTGACGACTTAATCGCTGCCGCCGCCGCAGCCTTACTAGATTATGCCCGGCGCCTATTGCGTGTGGCTGTCAATGCCCTCCCCGATGGTCGATATGGTTACATCGACTACCTCGATAGCGACGAGGCGTCAGCAGGTATTTCTATTGCTGTCACCATCACAATCGAAGGTGAACAGATCTCCCTAGACTTTTCCGGTACCGGGCCACAGGCCACGAAAGCGATTAACGTCGTTCGGCCGGCACTGGAGGCGACCGTATTTTACGCGATAAAAGCGGCGCTTGATCCGAGTATCCCTGCTAATGGTGGGTTCTTCGATTCCGTCGAAATCTTGGCGCCTTGCGGATCCCTGGTAAACCCTACTGCCCCCGCGGCGGTTGCCGCCCGCACGGACGCCTGCCAACGAGTGGCTGACGTTATCTTGGGGGCATTTGCAAAAGCGATCCCCGATCGTATCCCGGCGGGATGTCATAGCTCAATCACGTACGTCACATTCGCAGGCGGAGATGAGGACTTCTTTGTATATCCGGAGGTCATTGCTGGCGGCTTCGGCGCGCGTAAAGGCAAGGACGGCATGGATGCAGTGCAGGTGCATGTTACCAATTCCTCCAACTTGCCGATTGAATCGCTGGAACTTGAATACCCTCTGCTGGTTGATCGCTACGAGTTGAAAACCGATTCCGGCGGCGCAGGAGAGTACCGGGGCGGACTGGGCGTTCGCCGAGACATACGGGTCTTGGCTCCAGTAGTGGAATTCTCGGCCCACGCGGATAGGCAGAAATCGCCCCCAAAGGGCTCCCAAGGAGGCGCTGACGGTACAGTGGGCAGGTTCGTGCTCTATCCAGGGACGTCACGGGAACGAGTCTTGGCGAGCGGGCGCGTCTCCGGAATTCTGCTTCAGGCAGAAGATGTCCTTCGGATTGAAAGCCCCGGTTCCGGGGGGTTTGGTCCACCACGCCTTCGCAATCCAGAACGCCTTCGTCGTGACGTGGCCGAGGGCCGCGTGAGCGCGTGCGCGGCAAACACTCAGTATGGGTGCGTCAAGTTGGGTGCGGATCCTCTCGAGCGTGGAAATGTCGACGACTAAACTACACAGTCTGGGGTGATTGAACCGGTACGGCTTCTTTGCCGCTTTCATGTGGTGCTGTCCTCGGGTGTGAGGGCAGCGCAGTGGGCGTGCTCGTACTCGGCCGGAGGGATCATCCCAATGCTGGAGTGGAGCCTTGGGTGGTTGTATCACTCGACCCAGCCGGCAGTGGCGTACTCGACGTCGGCGATGGTTCGGTAGGGCCCGTCGTGGAAGACGGCGGTGCGGATGCACTCGGTCTTGTACAGGCCATTCACCGTTTCCATCAGGGCGTTGACGCTCCTATAGCTGTCAAGCAGCCGGTTGGATCGTCTTGTGTTGCTCGCGGAGGGGCCCTGACACTGTTTCTTGGACACGCTGAGTCCAGCATCTGCTGGGGACGCGAGATGATCAGGAACCATGGCCAGGAAGAACTATTCTGAGGAGTTCCGTCGTGGGCCGTCGACTTGTACGAGTCCACCCCGGGCGCCACGGTCCGCGGCATCGCCGAG
>CAZEAV010000309.1:0-4202 GCA_964510215.1 uncultured Iamiaceae bacterium | reverse complement strand
ACTGATCCGGGAGCCTGTCCCGGAGGCTGCGCGCTCGTGTGCCCGGGGCGCCAGCAGCGCCTCGCCGCTCGCGCCCTCGCCCTGCCACTCCGGGTCCAACCCGGGTGCTTCGACCACGAGTTCCGCCGATAGCGGGCTCGCGGCGGGTCCCGCCGCCTCCCAGAGCAGTGCCGGCCGGTCGCCGTGCCAACGGACCGCAAAACCGGCCGGCCCGAGCGGCGTGCGCACCCGTTGCGCATCGAGGGGCCTACCCACCCACGCGTCGGGAACATGGGCCGCACAGCGCATCCCGTCGCCGATCGCGCAGATGAGCAGGTCCAGCGCCAGCGAGATGACCCCGGCACCGACACCGACCGCATGCGCGTCGCCGGGATCGCCCGAGAGCTCGGACCACACACCCGTCGGGCTGACCTCGTCGAGGAGCTGGTCGAGCACCTCCCAGGCCGAGGTCGCGTCACCGTTCCCCGCCACCTGCGATGCCGCCCACAGCAGTCCGGCACGGTCACGGTCGAAAGCGAGTGAGGACGCGGTCACCGGCGCCGGTCCGGCCGCGCTCGGGGACGCCAACGCCTCCGCCGCCGCCCGCGCCTCGTCGCCGGCACGCGGTTCGCCCGCGAGTCCGAGCACGAACGCGCCTGCCAGCAGGGTGCGCGCCTCGCCGGGACCCTCGCCCCGACCCCGTCGAGATCCCGCAATGATCCTCACAACGGTCTCGGCGACGGCCGCTGCGAAGCGCTCGTCGGTGTCGCGGGCCAGATGTGCGGCGAACGCGTCGACCAGCCAGGCCCCGCCGTCGGTCTCCTCGTCGCCGTAGGCGGCCGCGGCGCGAGCGAGCAGGAGCCCGGCCCGCTCGGACAATCCGAGACGATCCAGCGCCCCCGCGGTCGCGGCGACGTGATCCCAACGCGGACCGCTCGACAGGTTCCAGATCGACCGACCACGGGCCGCCACGGGCGTGCCGGTGGTGGCGAGCAGCCACGGTGCGGCCGCGTCGAGCACGGCCTGGACCCGCGGGTCCGGGACCCGCACCGTCGCGGTGTCCCGCACCTGGGCCCGCCATCCCTTGGCGACGTTCTCGGCGGGCGCCACCGCTCCCGGCGCGATCGTCGAGGACCGGTCCACGATCCCGTCGGGCCCGGGCACGGGCAACACCACCCGGAAAATGCCCCGATGCGCCATGGGTACCACCACGACCGCCTGGGCCAGTCCCTGTGGGCATTCCAGGGGGGCGAATCCGGCGCCGGTGGCTTCACCCCGCACGACACGGTCGGCCAGATCGCCGCCGTCGAAGTTGCCGGCGAGGGCCCCCGCGGGTTCGCGTGGGAGCACCAGCACCGGGGTGCCGTCGGCCAGCACGGTCCCGCCCTCGATGCTCACCCGGTGGACCGGGGTGGGGCCGGTGACGCCGAAGGGGCGCACGGCGAACGCGATACCACAGGGCACCCCCGTGCTGTTCTCGACCTCGATGACCACGGCTTCGGACATGGTGTCGTCCCCGGGCAGGGTCACCACATAGGACCGGGCGCACACGTCGCCGCCTTTGACACGCATTCGGGTGGCGACCACGGGGGTGCCGCCGACCAGCGACTGGCGCACCGTGGATTCCCGCGACGGGAAATACCAGCGGTCGTCGCCGGCGATCCACCAGTCGATCCCGGGACTGCCCGGCGCGACCTGCACGACTCCCCGCGGGTCGACGACGGGTTCGCCGAGCCCGTCGAGCGAACCGAGGCGCGTCCAGGCCGGGGACGCATCCTCGGCGAGGCCGATCGGCTGCAGCCACCCGTGTGCTCGTGTCGATCCGGGCGAGAGGGTCTCGGACACACTCACCCGGGCTCCGCGGACATGGCATCACGTTCATGGCCGGTGCGACGTCGCAGCAGACCCCGGTAGGCATCGACCGCACTCCGACCTTCGTGGCAGGCGGCGTACACCTCCTCCGCGATCGGCATCTCCAGCCCCATCTCCGCGGCCATCTCATGGACCACCTTGGACGTCTTCACCCCTTCGGCCACCATCTTCATCTCGTCGATGATGGCACCGATGGCGCGTCCCCGACCCAGTTGTTCACCCACGAAACGGTTTCGACTCTGCGACGAGATGCAGGTCGCCATGAGGTCACCCATGCCCGCCAGCCCGGTGAACGTGGACTCCTCGCCACCGAGCGCCTGACCGAACCGGATGATCTCGGCGAGTCCCCGCGTGATCACCGTTGCACGCGTGTTGTCCCCGGTCCCCAGGCCGTCGGCCATGCCCGAGGCGATGGCGATCACGTTCTTGAGCACGCCGCCGATCTCACACCCGATCACGTCGTGGTGGGTGTACACCCGGAACAGCTCACCTGCGAACAACGGCTGCAACGCTCCGGCGACGTGTTGGTCGTCGATCGCCAACACGCTGGCGGCCGCGTCCCCGGCGAGGATCTCCCTGGCGAGGTTCGGGCCCGTCAACACGGCCACCGGATGGCCGGGCAACTCCTGGGCAACGATCTGGGACATCCGTAGCCGCGTGTCGGCTTCGAGCCCCTTGGTCAGTGACACCACCGGAACCCACGGACGCACCCACCGGGCCAGGCCGGCGACCGCCGCGCGGAACCCCTGGGACGGGACGCCCATCACGACCACGTCCGCATCGCGCACCGCGCGTTCGAGGTCGTCAGTACAGCGGAGCGTCTCGGGCAGCACGAATTCCGGCAGATAGCGCCCGTTGCAGTGCTCCGAATCGATCTGCTCGGCAATTGCGCTGTCGCGGGCCCACAGCGTCGTCGGCGTGTTCCTCGCCGCGAGCGCCGCCACCGTCGTACCCCAGGAACCTGCGCCCACCACCGTCACCCGGATCTCCATGGCCTCAGACTAGGAGACCACCGCGGAGGATCCGGCTCCCCGACGGTCCGCCGGGTCGGCTCCTAGGATGACGCGACGATGGTGGCCCCATTCCACGTGCTCATCCCCGTGAAAGCGTTCAGCCGGGCCAAAGCCCGCCTCGCCCCCACCCTGTCCCCGCAGCGCCGTGCCGACCTGGCACGGATGATGGCCACCCGGGTGGTGCGGGCGGCGGCGGGACTGCCCACCTGGGTGGTCTGTGACGACGAGGACGTCGCCGCCTGGGCGCGCTCACTGGACGTGTCGGTGGACTGGCAACCACGGCGCGGCCTGAACGGCGCGGTCACCGCCGCGACACGCCGACGATTCCAAAACGGCGCCACACGGGTCACGGTCGTTCACGGGGACCTCCCCCTGGTCCGTTCCCTGTCCTCGCTCGAGGCCGACGGCGACGAGATCGTCCTGGTTCCGGACCGTCACGGAACCGGAACCAATGTGGTGTCCACCGCGACTCCGGCCTTCGGATTCGCCTATGGCCCCGGGTCGTTCCGACGCCACCTGGATGAGGCCGAGCGGCTGGGATCGCCAGTCCGGGTGGTCCGGGACGCGGCCCTGGGTTGGGACGTCGACGAGCCCGCCGATCTGTCGGTGCTCGATCGTCTGGGCGGGCCGTCGCTGCATCACTGACCTGCTGCCGGGCCCCGCCCCGATGCGCGGAAACGGCCGGGGCGATCCCGCGCTGCCCCGGCCGTGTGGGCCGACCCCGGGAGAGGCTCCCGGGTCGACCTCGGCGCAAACCGATTCCCTGCCGGCGCAGAGAACGACCGCTCGGTCTACCTCTTGCCGTTGAGCTGCTCACGCATCGTCGACGATGCCTTGAACTTCAGCGCCTTGCGGGCCGGAATCTTCACCGGCGCACCCGTCTGCGGGTTGCGGCCCGTCGACGCCTTCTTCTTGATGCCTTCGAAGGAGCCGAAGCCCGGCCAGGACACCTTGTCGCCGTTCTTGGCCGCCGCGACGGCGGTGTCGAAGAAAGCGCCGAGTACTTCCTCGACGTCCTTCTTCGTGGCGCCTGACTCGCTGGCTACTCGGTCCAACAGCTCTGCCTTGGTGATATTCGACACCAGAACCTCCAGGGGATGTGATCGCAGATGTGGAGCCCGTACATCGATCACCGCGGTGAGGATGGTCGGGGAGGTTTCCACGACCGGACAAGGTCCCGACATTGCTGGTGTGCTCCGTCGTTTCCTTCCCGTTCGGGAATATCTCTTTGCTAGCAGGCTCCGGCACCGAATTCGCGGATATCGGGAGCGCCAGGCCGATCAGGGCCCGACCAGGAGCGCCTTGAGGTCGGCTTCGGACTCCGGGGTCACCAGTGCC
>CAZEAV010000308.1:0-4205 GCA_964510215.1 uncultured Iamiaceae bacterium | reverse complement strand
GATCGGCGCGATCAGATCGGGAATGGATTCGGCGGCGTACTGGTTGTCGGCGTCGGTGTTCAAGATGATGTCCGCGCCCAGCTTCAGCGAGGCGTCGAGCCCCGCCTGGAACGCGTCGGCGAGGCCCTTGTTCCGGGTGAAGCGCACGACGTGGTCGACTCCATGGGCGCGGGCGACCTCGACGGTGCGATCGGAGGAGCCGTCGTCGACGATCAGCCATTCGATCTCGTCGATGCCCTCCAGCGCCCGTGGCAACGCTTCGAGCGTGGTGGGAAGCTGACCCTCTTCGTTCAGACAGGGAATCTGGATGATGAGCTTCATCGAGAGTTCCTCGACGAAGCGCGCGACACCGTCGGAACCCTCCTCACGAGCGACGCGGCCGGCTCGCCTCGGCGATGAGCCACGGAAACGCCGTGATGACCCGCACGTTCTCGAAGGACGTCTCCATCATCCGTTGCAGGCGCTTCGGCGTGAAGAACTGGACGTGCTCGGGGTTGTTGCCGAACCGCGACACGTGCTTGAGGCGTACCAGATTGCCCATCCGGAACCACGGCTCCCAGGGCACCGACACCACGCACCGCCCGCGACAGATACGCGCCAACTCGGCGACGGCGGGTTCGTCGGTGATCAGATGCTCCAGCACCTCGATGCAGGTCACCAGATCCGCCGAGGCACTCGGGAGCGGGAGCATGCCCGCGTCGGCGACGATCGGTGCCAGCCCGGGAATCCGACCACGGGCGACCAGCGCCTTGTCCGGCCGGTACTCGATACCGACCGCCTGGTGCCCTTCGGGCAGGAACCGCTCCAGACAGAAGCCTTCGCCGACCCCGACGTCCACCACGGTCATGCCATCGGTGACCGCTCCGACCGTGGCGCGCAGGTGCGCGGTCCAGGTCTTGAGCACCTGCTGGATGAAGGGGCTGTCCGAGGTGTATTTCTCCTCGTCCTGGCCTGCGGCTTGTTCCGGCGCGCCGGGCGCGAGGCCGATCGGTGCACTGGTCATGTGTCCGTCTCCTGGATCGTGGCGTCGAGGTTCTTGCGACGTCGTAAGTTAACCACCAGCTCCGCGATCAGCCCCAGCGACACCATCTGCACCGCCACGACCACGAGGAACACGCCGATCAGCAGGGCGGGCCTGTTGCCGACCTTGTCGCCTGCGAGCCAGATCACCGCCATCCACACCAAGAGGCCCGTCCCGACCGCGCCCATGATGATGCCTCCGGCACCGAACAGGTGGAACGGTCTGGCCGTGTAGGTCGTGAGGAACTTGACGGTGATCAGATCCAGGAACCCGCGCCAGAACCTGGCCCGGCCGAACTTGGTCGCGCCGTGACGACGCTCATGATGGGCGACCGGCTCCTCGCCGACGCTGAATCCGCTCCAATGTGCGAGCACGGGGATGTACCGGTGCAATTCGCCGTACATCTCCAGCGATGTCGCAAGGTCGTGCCGCATCACCTTGAAGCCGCTGTTGAAATCCCGCAGGTTCACTCCCGACACCAGCGCGGTGGTGCGGTTGTACAGCCGCGAGGTGTTGCGTTTGATGAACCGGTCGTGGCGGTTGGTCGCACGCGATCCGGTGATCAGATCCAGGTTCCGCTCCTGCAACAGCCCGACGAGACGGGGCACCTCGCCGGGATCGTCCTGACCATCGGCGTCCATCAGCACCACGATGTCGCCTTTCACGAGCGCGAGGCCGGCGCTCAACGCCGCGGACTTGCCCGCGTTGCGCCGGAGGCGGACGTGGCGCACGCGTGGATCGTGGATGGTCGCCATGAAGGCCGCGGTGCCATCGGTCGATCCGTCGTCGACGATGAGCAGCTCGGTTTCCCCGGTGATGCGATCCAGCATCGCGAGCGTCTCGGGGACGAGCTCGGTGAGATTTTCGTGCTCGTTGTAAGCCGGCATGAGCACCGACAGGGCCGTACCCACGCTTCACCCCTTCTGATCGACTGGAACCCGGATCGGTCCGAGACCGCCCGAGCCTAACGAACTTGCCGATTCGGCCCGGCCACCCGGTCCGATACCGCGCGACCACGGGTCGCCCCACCCTGTGGTCAACACGCCTCCGGCCCCGGGTCCCGGGCGCCCGATACGCCGACAGGCTGGGCACCACCGACATCTTGGCCGTCCTCGGAACCGGTGTCAGCGCGCCATCGTCGCTTCCCTCGCCACGTCGAGAACCTTGAGACCAACCAATCGAGGGTCGTCGCGGCGAGAACGATCAGACACCATTCCGCCGCCGCCCGGTACCGCGTACTCCCGAAGGTGACCGCGACGACGACGACGGTGAGGCCGATCTCGGCCATGAGCGGATAGAGCGGTATGCGGCGCCGTCTCCACAACACCGCACCCACGATGCTCAAGATGGCCAACACCCGGAATCCCCACTGGGCCGTCGTCACCAGCGCCATCGACCCCCGCCCCTGGGCGTAGTGATTGAAGACGTTCTGTTGATGCGGGTTCCACAGCTCGAGCAGCCGACCCTCACGCGCCACCACGGTCAATACCGTCCTTCCAGGATGCGCCTTCGCGTAGTCCAGTGCCCGTTGTTTGTCGTAGGAATTGACTTGCGATTCGTCCAATCCCATACTTGCCGGGACGGGCTTCGGGGTATTCTTCATACATTTGAGGCTATAATAGCCTATGCTGGATGTGTAATAGACGTGCCCACAGGTCGATGCGAGCGCGGTGGGCCCTAGTCCAGTAGATAATAGAACCGGATCCTCGAACCGGCTGGCATTGTAAAGGGACCACGGAATGACAACGGCAAGCGGAGCAATGGCCGCCAGGGCAAGGAGCGCAATTCGTTTTTTCCAGGCCAGGATGCTTCTCGCCAGCACCAGAGGGATGAACACCGCAGCGAACAACACGATCATTTCCGAACGTGCCGACATTGCAATCGTGAAACCGATCGACGCGACGAGCAGTCGCTTCCAGTTGGGCGTTCGCCAAAAGGCGTAGACGCCGAGCAGACCGAGTACGAAGCCGAAGGACATCAACGTCTCCGACCAGAGGGCGGTGTCATTGATCCACGTATTCGGATAGACTGCGGCAATCACGGCTGCGATTATTCCCGCACGACCACTGATCAGCCGTGCCGCCAGAATACCCACGAGCACGACGGTTATGCTCCCCAGAGCGCACATCAAGTATCGTTGGGTTTCCATCCCATTGATGCCGAGCTTGTCGAGCCCAGCGAGCAAGGTGACAAACCCCGGTGGGTGTTTCGCGCTCGGCACTACCTGGCAAAGATTGAAGAGATGATCAGGGAGATTTAAGAGCACTTCCCGCGGAACATTGTTAGGATTCCACGTACAATGCTGCACGGTCGCCGGTGAAATAAATCCTCGGCCTTTGGCCAATTGCTGTGCGGGCCACCAGTAGAAGAGAAATGAATCACCGTGCGTATAGCCGGCCGGAGATCGTACCGTCAGTACATAGTTGGCCCGGATAATGAAGCCACCCACTGCTATCACCGCCAAGCCGACCTTGTATTTCCAGGATTTCCATGGTCGCGACAGGGCGTGTTGGGTCCCACCGCTCACTTTGGGCATGCGCCGCATCCTACAGGTCCCCTTCCGAACATTCGATAGCAGCCTGACGCATTGTCCCCGTGGCGGCGCCGTTCCGGCCGACGTTCCTCACGTGACCGGATCGAGGCCCGGAGGTCGTTCGCTCCGGCGCACGAACGGCAGTCCCGCGAACGCGCCCGAAACGTCGACGAGCACGAAGATGATGCGCGAGGTGACCGCGATGGCGACCGCCGGTCCGGCAGCCAACCCACAGGTCGCCGCGAACACCGCTTCACGGACCCCGGCGCCCCCTGGGGTGGGGGTGACGAAGCCGGCGGTCCAGGACAACATCATCGCCAGCGAGAGACGCAGGAGCGGTGCGTCGACCCCGGGAAGTGCCTGCGCCACGCACCAGGTCGATACCGAGATCGCCACCCACGCCGGCACATAGCGCACCACCAGCAGCACCGAATCCCGCCACGGCGGTACCCGTATCTTCAGCGAGCGTTTCGTGATCCGTTCCACCAGGCCCAAAAGGCGACCCAGGATCTGTGGATGCAGCGCCGCGAGGCCGACGGGCACCAACAACAGGAGCCCCAGTGCCGGTCCGACCCCCCCCCACCCCCCCCCCCGCTCGAAAGGGAGCACGACCGCGGCCGGGTGAACACCGCCGATGTACAGCGCGATCAG
>CAZEAV010000307.1:0-4209 GCA_964510215.1 uncultured Iamiaceae bacterium | reverse complement strand
TGAGCACCACCCCGGTGACATCGGTCGCCTCTGTGAAGACCTGAGCCTGGGCGAGGCCGTTCTGTCCGGTCGTCGCGTCCAGGACCAACAGCACCTCGGTGACCGTGCCGGGCGCTTTCTCCGAGACGCGGCGGACCTTGCGGAGCTCCTCCATCAGGTTCGACTTGTTGTGGAGGCGGCCCGCCGTGTCGGCCAGGACCAGATCCGCTCCACGCGCTGCGCCCGCTTCGATGCCGTCGAAGATGACCGATGAGGGATCTGCACCCTCGGCGCCGCGGACGAACTGCGCGCCACACCGCTGTGCCCAGGTCTCGAGCTGCTCCGCGGCCGCGGCACGGAAGGTGTCTCCGGCGACCATCACGACGCCGGCGTCTGCGTCGGTGAAACGCTTCCCGAGCTTGCCCACCGTCGTGGTCTTGCCGACCCCGTTCACGCCGACGAACAGCCAGACGCTGGCACCGTCGTCGGCGAGATGCAGGGACCGGTCCGGAACCTGCAGTCGGGCGGCAAGGTCGGCGCGCAGGATCTCCAACAGGCGGTCCGGCTCCGCGATCGACTCGGCCTTCACCTGGGCCCGGAGGCCGTCCAGGATCTCCGAGGTGAGCGCGACTCCCACATCGGCGCGGATGAGTGCCTCCTCGAGTTCGTCCCAGGTCGCATCGTCGATCCCGGAGCGGGAGACCACCGCGGTGAGATACCCCGACACGGTGCTGCGCGCCTTGACGAGCCGGTCGCGGAAGCGGGGCCGCACCGGTGTCGGTGGCGCGACGACCGCCGGGGCCCCTCCGCCGCCACCGGAATCGTCTTCCGGAGCACGCTCGTCACCGCTTCTTTCGGGCGCCGACGCGTCACGGTCACCCGGACGCGGCACCGGTTCGGAAACGACGTCGCCGCCGCGGCGGCGGGGCAGGTACACGAGCCCTGCCGTCACCACGATCGCGACCACGACGACGATCAGAATGATGACCAAAGGTTCCATCGGACCGTCAACCCTAGTGCCGCATGAGTCGCTGCGGGCCTTCCGGCGACGTGGCTCGGGACGGATTCAGCTCGTCTTGCCGAGTGTGACCGTGAGATGCAGTTCGTGCCCGTCCCGGTAGACGGTGAGTTGGACCTTCTCCCCGGGCTGACGTGCGCGGATCGCGGCGGCCAGGTCGCTGCCGCTCGCCACCGGGTGATCGTCGACCTTGACGACCACGTCACCCACCTCGAGGCCGGCCGCCTGGGCCGGGCTCCCCGACTCGACCGACGCCACGAGACCGCCGACACGACTCCCGTCGGCGTCCCTGGTCTGCACCCCGAGGTAACCGAACTCGATCGGCTTGCCCGCGACGAGTCGATCCGCCACGGACTTGGCGAGATCGATCGGTACCGCGAACCCCACCCCCACGTTTCCGGCCTCTCCCTCGCCGGACTGATTCCCGGTGATGATCGAGTTGTTCACTCCGATCACCTGACCACGCCGGTTGGCGAGCATGCCGCCGGAATTACCCGGGTTGATCGGCGCGTCCGTCTGGATCATCGCGACCTCGCCGTTGCCCTGGGTCGGCACGGCCCGGCCGACCGCGCTGACGATCCCCGAGGTCACGGTCTGGCTCAATCCATAGGGGCTTCCGAGCGCGATGGCCATCTGTCCGACCTCGAGCGGCACGCCCACCGCGAGCGGCGCCGCCTGCAGCTTGTGGTCGACGTCGATCTTGATCACGGCCAGATCGGTCGCGGCGTCAGCGCCGACGACGGTCCCTTTCACCTGAGTACCGTCATACAGACGCACCTTCATCGTCCGGTTGCCCGAGACGACGTGTGCCGCGGTGAGGATCAGCCCGCTGGAGTCGTAGATGAACCCCGATCCCAGGTCCTGTGCTCCCTGGAGCTGGACGGCCGAGGGTGAGAGTTGCTTGGCCACGGCCGCGACCGGGTCGGAAGCCTTGCCCGTCAGGGGCGCGGGGGTCGTGGCGACCTGGTTCACGCCCGAGTTCTGCATCGCCTTGGCGACCGCCTGGCTCGGACTGTTCGAGGAGGTGAGGCGGCCCGCGACGAAGCCGATCACCAACGCGAGGACCACTCCGATCGCGACCGAGGCGACCAATCGCCCCGGTCCACCCCGGTGCTGGAGGGAGGGAGAGGTGGGCACCGGGGTGGACGCGAGGTCCTTTGGCGGCTCCGGAGGACCGGATGCCGTCGGTTCGTGCGGCGGCCAGGTCTGCGCCGCCGAAGCGGACGGAGGTGGAGCCGGGAACCACGCGTCGTGGCGCGTGGGAGGAGTTGCTCCCGGGTCGATGCTCCAGTCCGATTCGCTCACTCGTCGTCACTCCTTGGCAATGGGTGGTGACCCCAACGAGGTCCAGGTTAGGGATCTTCCGGGAAACGAGACTTAAGACCTTCGGAATTCGGTGTCGGAGCCAGGCCCTTCGAATCGGTCGCCGGCAGCCACACCACGAAGGTCGAGCCTCCGCGATCGGAAGGTAACAGCCGGACGTTGCCCCGGTGGCCTTCGGCGATCTGGCGGACGATGGTCAGTCCCAGCCCGCTCCGGACCTCGGCCCGGGTCCGGTCCGGCTCGCCCCGCCAGAAACGCTTGAAGACCTGGTCGCGGTCGGCCTCGGCGATGCCCGGACCCGCGTCGTCCACCGCGATCCAGACCCAACCCTGTGACCGTCCCGCTCCCACCGCGATCTCGGTACCCTCCGGAGCCAGCCGCACCGCGTTGGCGAGCAGGTTGGCCAGCACCTGCCGCAACGCGTCGGCATCACCGAGCACCCACAACCCGGCCGCTACCTCGTCGGCGGTCACCGTGAGATTCCGTTCCTCGGCCGAGGCGTGGAACTCCTGGGCTGCGACGGACACCAACTGGGTCACATCCACCGGAACGTGCTCGTGGACCGGCGCCCCCCGGTCCGCATACACCAGCAGGTCGTCGACCAGGCGCGAGATGCGGCCGGCGGCTCGCTGGACCACCTCCATGGCCTCGGTGAGGGAATCGACGTCGACATCGGGATCGGCCAGGGTCACGTCTGCGTTCGCCCGGATGACGGCGAGCGGATTCCTGAGCTCGTGCGAGGCCTCGTGGATGAAGCGCCGCTGACCTTGGAAGGCCTCGTCCAGGCGGCCGAGCATGTCGTCGAAGGTGTCCGCGAGCTCCCGGAGCTCATCGGAGGGACCGGGAAGTTCGATGCGCCGCGAAAGGTCGGTCGCCTGGATGTCGCGGGCCACCGCGGTGATCCGCCCGATGGGCGCGAGCACCCGCCCCGCCACCAGCCAGCCCACGATCAGGCTCGCGCCGAAAAGGATCGGCAGGGTGATCAACGAGGTCCGCCGCAGCACGGCGAGCGCATGCTCGTTGGAGTAGCGGGCCATCTCCTGGAAGTACTTCACCTCGACCGGGTCCGGGTTGCCGTTCGGCAGCAGGTGGATCCGCAATCCGAGCTCGCTGGGCAGCACCGTCCGGTTGTGCAGCTGGTGTTGCAACCCGGCGTAGATGCCCGCGACCACCAGCGCCGCCAGCCCGAAGAGCAACAACGTGTAGATCAGGGTGAGGCGGAATCGGATGGAGCCGACGAAGGACAGGACCCTCCTCCCCGGCCGTCGCGGTCGCGCCGTCGAGGTCATGCCCGGTCTGGACGCAACCGGTATCCCGCGCCGACCACGGTCTCGATCGGCTGCTCATCGGCCTTGGAAGGCGCGGCCGATCCATCGAGCTTGCGTCGCAGGGTTCCGATGGTCACCCTCACGGTGTTGGTGAACGGGTCGGTGTTCTCGTCCCAGACGTGCTCGAGGAGATGCTCCTGGGACAACACCTCGGAGGGGTGCGTCATGAAATAACGGAGCAGCGCGAACTCCTTCGCGGTCAGATCCACCTGTCGACCTCCGCGTGTGACCGTGAACCGGGCGGTGTCCATCACCAGGCCACCGACCTCCAGTACGGCCCCCTGGCGCGAAGCATCGCGCCGGAGCAGCGTCCGGATCCTGGCCTGCAGCTCTTCGAACGCGAAGGGTTTGGCCAGGTAGTCGTCGGCCCCCTCATCCAGCCCTTTGACACGTTCGGCAAGCGAGCCGCGGGCGGTCAGCATCAGGACGCGCGTGGCCGGCTCATCCTCCTCCGGGCGCAACAGCGGGTCGTTCCGCAGCCTGCGGCACACCTCCAGGCCGTCCATGTCGGGCAGGTTCAGGTCCAGACACACCAGGTCGTACGCGTTGAGGCCGAGGCGT
>CAZEAV010000306.1:3876-4209 GCA_964510215.1 uncultured Iamiaceae bacterium | reverse complement strand
ATCACTGGGCACCGAACCGGACCGAAGGGGCCCTGCCGCTGCAGGTGCACTTCGACCTGAAGGACGCCCTCGGGCTGCCTGAGGCCGTGATGAGCGACAACACGATCATCTTCGGAGCTCCGGTGCGCCCGGGCGATGTGCTGTCCACGCACCAGATCCTGCGATCCGTGTCGACCGAGAAGACCACCCGGTTGGGCACGGGCAGGTTCTGGGTGATCGACGTCGAATACCACAACCCAGCCGGCGAGCTGGTCGCGACCGAGTCCTACACCGGGTTCGGCTATCGCCGGATCGACGGCGGCGGCACCGACGGCGACGCGGAGGCCGCACCAG
>CAZEAV010000306.1:0-3866 GCA_964510215.1 uncultured Iamiaceae bacterium | reverse complement strand
AAACCCGATCGACCCGGCACTGATCGGCGCCCCACCCGGCGACACGAGGAGACCCACGGGCACCGCGTCACGCGAGCTGACCGAGGTGGCCGAAGGCGAGGTGCTCCCCAGCCTGGCCCAGGGCGTGAGCGCGACCACGGTCGTGCTCGGTGCCATCGCCAGCCGCGACTGGCGGCCCATGCACCACGACCACGCTTTTGCCACGCTGCGAAACGGCGTGCGCGACATCTTCCTGAACACCCCGAACCTCGCCCACTGGTTCGAGCGGTACCTCACCGACTGGTCCGGTCCGAAAGGCCGTCTCGGCCGCATGAGGTTCCGTATGCTCGGGTCGATCTTTCCCGGCGACACAATGGTCTTCGACGCCACTGTGGCGAGGATCTCGACCGATGCGACCGGCTGCGGGTGGGTCGACCTGGACGTGGCCGTCACCGTGGAGGGCGCCGTGAAGACCTCGTGCGCCGCCCGGATGGCCCTGCCCGTCGACGAAGACGACAACCCCTGGTCGCGCACCGCTGAGCGCTGGCAACCGTGACCGACCTCCGACACCGCCCCGATCGACCCCCGAGGAGCTGAACCGATGGACCTCGATTTCACCCCCGAACAGGACATGCTCCGAGACGTGGTGCGCGGCATCTGTGCCACACCGGCGATCGCCGCAGGCGTACGCGACCTGGAGGACGACCCCAAGGGCTACGCGGATGCGTTCTGGGACCAGCTCGCCGGCGCGGACCTGTGCGGCCTGTTGATCGACGAGGTCCACGGCGGCTCGGGCATGGGATTGCTCGAAGCGGTCGTGGTCGCCGAGGAGCTCGGACGGTCGCTCGTCCCCTCCCCCTGGTTCGTGTCCTCGGTACTGGCCGCCGGCATCATCGCCCGCGCCGGCACCGACGCACAACGCTCCAGGTGGCTGCCCCGGATCGCGTCCGGCGAGGCCGTGCTGTCGATCGCGTGGCTGGAGCCCGCACACGGCTTCGGCCCCCGGGGTGTGCAGGTACGCGGCACCAGCGACGGTGACGACCTGATCATCTCTGGAGCCAAGCGCCACGTGTTCTTCGCGTCCTCCGCCGAGCGACTGGTCACCCTGGTGCGCACGGGGGACGGCGACGGCGAGATCGCCGTGGTGCTCGTGGCCCCGGACGCCCCGGGCGTCACCCTCACCCAGAAGCTGTCGATCGCCTCGGACACCCAGTACGACGTCACATTCGACGACGTGCGCGTGTCCGCCGCGGACCGGCTCGGCGGGGCCGGCGCGAACGCCTGGGCCGAATGGGACGCCACCATGTCCGACGGCGCCATCGTGGCTTCCGCGCTCGCCACCGGCGGTGCCCGCTACGCACTGGAGATCACCACCCAGTACGCCAAGGACCGGGAACAGTTCGACAAGCCGCTCGGGGCGTTCCAGGCGATCGCCCACTATCTGGCCGACGCCAAGACCACGACCGACGGCGCGACGCTGCTCACCTACGAGGCCGCGTGGGCCGGTGCGCAGGGACGTGACGTCGCGCGACTCGCCCCCATGGCCAAGTCGTTCGCCTGTCGGACCTATCGGGACGTGACCGCCATGGCTCAGCAGGTCTTCGGCGGCGTCGGCTTCACCGTCGAATACGACATCCAGCTCTATTTCCGACGGGCCAAGTCGCTGCAGCTCAACTGGTGGGACGAGCACGAGTGCGAGAACCGCATCGCGCACGCCACCCTGGACTGAACCTGCGCCCCCCGTCTGCGGGTACGCTCGTCGGGTCGATCGCGTCGAGCCGCCGCGAAGGGGATGTCATGACCACTGGACACACACGCTGCAGGCGCGGCATCGGCGCGTTCGGTGCCACCATGCTGTTGGCGTTCACGCTCGGCGCCTGCCAGCTCGCCCCACCGTTGCCCGGCTCGACGCTGATCGGCTGTGACCGGGCCGCCGACCGGGTCGAGGTCACCACCAATTCCTACCTGGACCCCGACTGCACCTACTCGGGTGGGTTCGACGTCACCGCGTCCGAGGTGACCCTGGACTGTCAGGGCGCCACGATCCGAGGCCCCGAGAACGGCGGAGTCGGGATCGTCATCAGCGCCCCGGTAGGGACGAGCCTGCACGATGTCACCGTGACGAACTGCCACACCGAAGGGTTCACGAACGGCTTGAAGATCACCCGACCGGGGTTTCGTGACCTGCCGGCGGGCGGTGAATACGAAGACCATCTGGACGACATCGTCGTCACCCACTCGACGTTCGCCGACAGCCACGGTGTGGGGGTCTATGTCGACGGGTATGTGACCGGCGTGCGGATCACCCACGACACCATCGACAACGCGGGAAGCAGCGGCATCTATCTGGAAACCGGGTCGCGGGGCACCACGGTCTCCCGCACCCTCCTCGTCCACAACGGGTACATCGAGAACGGACCCGGTGGCCAAGCGTTCAGCTTCGACGGCGCCGACCTGTGGTTCTGGGGTGTGGGCCGAGAAGGCATCTCTGTGGACGGGTCCTATGACAACACGATCAGCCACAACGTCTTCTGGGACGACTCCAACGGCGGCGTGCTGCTGTACAAGAACTGTGGCGAGTATCCCGACCGCGCCCGGTACTTCGAGCGGCGCTACCACGCCGATGACAACCTGATCACCCAGAACACCTTCTTCCACGAGCGCAACGGCGTCTGGGTGGGGTCCCGGATGGCGGAGAACACGCTACCGATGGACTGCACCGACCCGGCATACATCGACAAGCCGCTGCAGCGGGTCGTCCTCGATTACGCCCAGCACAACACCGTTTCGGACAACACGTTCCAGGATGTGACCTACGGCGTCCGGGTCGAGGACGACGACAATCGGGTCATCGGCAACCACTTCCGCGCGTCGAGCCCCGATCACCACGCCGTGCTGATCGGCACGCCGCTGCGGGCATCGGTGCTCGGCGAACCGGTGACCGGCACCGTGGTGAAGGACAACGTGTCCGACATCGTGGGCAACGTCGACCCCTACCGCTGGATCGACGGCACCACCGGGACCGTGGACGAGAACAACACTGCGCTCGGCGTGCCGAGCACGGTCTGTCCCGGTGTCGAGCCATGGCGCAGCCAGTTCATCTTCGTGGTCGCCGTGGCGGCCGCGGGACCCGATGGCGGCCCACCTGCGACGACCCCGGACACCACCGTGCCGACCCTGGGCGCGCTCCCACCGTGTCCGTCATGACGCGGACGAAACAGGCCATCCGGGCGGGTCAGGACAGTACGCTCCCAAAGAGCCCGCCAGAGTGGAGGCTGCGAAGGTCATGACCGAATCGGACACCGAAGACACCTGGCGACCCCGATTCGCCTGGCCGCGCGGCAAATCGCTCTGGATCCCTCTGGCGACCATCGTGTGCGCGATCGTGCTCACCGTGATCATCCTGTCGACCACCTCGTCCTCGGTGCCGCCGCTGGCGCATCCGCCCGCCGGCACCACCACGACGCCGATGGCCACGTCGAAGGCGACGGGCTGATCGACCGCATCGCCTCGCACCGCATCGTGCGCCGTTTCCGAATCTGACGGGTCGTCAGGTCTGCCGGTAGGCTGGATCTCGTCGACGACTCACCCGGGAGCACCATGCGAGGCATCATCACCGCTGCCGCCACCTTGCCTCACTATCGGCTCGATCGCGCCGCGATCGCCGGGTTCTTCGGCACCGGAGGCGGCAGCGGCACCAGAACCGTGGCGTCCTACGACGAGGACACCACCACCCTCGCCGTGGAAGCAGGCCGACTCGCACTGCGCGACGCGGTCGAACGGGACGCCCCGGGTGCCACGCATCCCTCGGCGCTGTGGTTCTCGACCGCCGCGCCCACGTATCTGGAGAAATCCAACGCCCCGATCATCCACGCCGCCCTGCGGCT
>CAZEAV010000305.1:0-4213 GCA_964510215.1 uncultured Iamiaceae bacterium | reverse complement strand
TGCCACCGAGGTCTGGCCCGGGCCGTTGATGTCCTGCTCCGAGTCGAACACCGGGTCGGCCTCCACTCCGTCCGACGCAGCCGACACGTAGATCATCGACGGGTCGAGCCGAGTCTGGGCTCCGTTGACAATGGTCACGGTGAACACGTAGTTGAGCGGTTTGTCGGCGCCGAACGCCGTAGCCGACGGTGAGAACATCTGCGGCGCCGTCACGGTCACCGCGATGCCATTGTCGTACTGCACGGTATCCCCAAAGGCCGCCGTATCGTCGCTCGGCGCTGGGGCCGGTGCGGTCGGTGTAGTTACCTGGGGGGCACTCGTTGACGCCGGAGCGTTGCTCTGGGCGTGTTCGACGTGCTGGTCTGGACCGCACCCTCCCAGCAGCGCGGTCGCTGCTGCGAGTCCGAGGGTACCGACAGCGAGAGTAAGGCGCCGGGTGCGCTTAGTTGTGGTAGTCATGGCTACGAGGCTTTCTGGTCAGAGGTATGGGCAGAGTTCAGATGACGCACGGCGGATACCCTTCCGAGCACTACCGAGCGACCCTTCGCGTTCTTGGGCTTGGCCCGCTTCTTAGCCCCAGCCTTCGGAGTGCGATTGACCCCGAGCCGCTGGGTAGGCCGAGGTGGAGTCAAGGTGTACAAGCCGGGCTTTATCTCCGAGTTACTCCGGCGGGGGTCATCGAGAATGCGAATGACGTTCTTGATGAGCGACATCGAGTTGCTGTAGCGGTAGATCGGCCCGTCGTCGTCCCAAGCCACGTAGCACACGTTCCGGTAGAACCAGCAATACTGGGCATCGAGAGCCTGCAAGGTGCACCTCCCCGCTACGCATTGCTCGCCGTTCATGGCCACGGCGTCCTCAATATGCTTGCCGCGAATGTTGATAGTCACCGGGCGCTTAGCGTCTAGGACTTCACGCCCAGCCATCCAGTACGGTCTTGCCATCGTTCTCACTCCTCAGTTGGTCGCTGATGGGCCGGTCGGCCCGGGCACGCCCTCCCCGAAGGGAGGACGACCCGCACTGGCCGGTCAGACTGCGGTCGCGGCCTCCTCGGCCAGTTTCAGCGTCGACCGGCGCAGCCCGTCGTTGGTGAGCATCGACCGGCGGAAGTGCGACTCCATCCGGCTGCGCTCGTCCTTGCCCTTGGTCTGACGGAAGTGCTGCTGCCACTCGATCCCAGCCTGAAACAGACCGAACGCCGTGTCGTGAATCCCCTCCTGGGTCTGGCTGCGGAGGATGTCCCACAGTTCGCCCCGGGCCTTCTCGACGTTGTTCCGCACCCGGTTGGTGACGAGGTGGTTCGGCGGCATCGGCTGGAACTGTTCCACGAACCAGGTGATCTGGTGCGAGTAGACCGGCATCTTCACCAGGTGCTCCATCGCTTGCTGCCAGGCGTTGATACCGTCGCGCCACATCGACACGGCCGCCTTGGCTTCCTCGATGCGCTCCGCAACGCCGGACGAGTGGCGGAAGTTGAACTCAAACCCGTTGCGCTTGGCCTCGATATCGGCCGCCGCCGACGTGTTGGCGCAGACGATCCGAGTGTTGAGCGCCTGGGCTCGGAACGACCCGCCGCCGACGTGGTTGTTCTGCAACGCGAGGAAGGCCAGCGTGGCCCCGTTCGGGTCACCGGCGATCCGGATGGGCTCGGCCAGCCGGAGCAGCGCCCAGACGTCCTGCCCGCCGCGCAGTGATCCGGCGGTCTCAATCTTGATGTCGGTGCCGACGTTGCCGACGGCCTCCACGACGTCCCACAACTCGTTGTTGGTGATGAGTCCGAGCGTGTCGTTGGTGACGCCGAGCAACTGGCTGTTGTCGCTGCGGACGACGGCCTGACTGCCGGGCACCTCCTCATAGCGGACGTCGGGCACTTCCTCGATCCGGGAGACCCGGGTCTCGGGGTCGATCACCCGGTTCTTACGGATGTAGGGAACCGCGCGGTAGACCGGCTCGGTCACCGGCTCCCACGGGTGAACCCGCTGCTGGGCCTCCTCGCGGGTGGGGTACTCATCCAGCACGTTGCCCAGGCCGTGCCAGGGCATTTCGTGAACGGAGAACATCCGGTCGGTCTCAGTGATCCCGTGTGACATCTTGCTGCTCCTATCGTTGGGTCCCGGTGCCTTATCTCCGGGCGGTATCTATACCTTAGTTCCTATAATCTGGACTTGTCAAGCCGTGACTTATATTTAGTTTTGCGGCACGCTATGAGAGCCTGCTCTACCGAGTCGATGACATACGCTCGGGCCCCGGCGCGCCGCAGTCGTTGAATCTGTACCCGCTGCCTCGGGGTCACCCGCTCCATCAACGCCTGCCGGGCCTAACCCCGCCGCCGGGCCTTAACCTCCAGAGCCAGCAACCTCCCGGCGATCACCACGAAAAGGTCGGGTATCCCGGCCGTTTGGTACGGGCCTCCGTGAATCTTCTGGACCCAGGCTCGCGGATACTCCCGCCGGATAGCCTCGACTATGCGCTGCACCAGCCGGGTCTCTGGTCCTGCTTTGCCCATGAATCCTCCTGGGTATAGGCCGACCCCCGGCACCGAGACTAGGAAGGTGACGGTGCCGGGGGTCGGGGTCAGCGGCCAGGCAAGCCGCAGTGTTGGCTAGGTGGAGCGGGACCTAGCCAAGTTCGATGGAGTCTAGGTCGACTTCCTCCGGAATCTCCTCCTCGGTCTCGTCCACCGGCTCCGGCTCCGGGGCTTTGCGAGCGCGACGCTTGCGAGGCTTGGGCGCGGGCTCCTCGGCCACCTCGTCGTCGTCTTGCTCGGGCTCCGGCTCACCATCATCGACCACGGCCAGATTCCGGGCGGCCCGGCGCTTGGCCTTTGCCTTGGTGACCTTCTCCGGCTCCTCGTCCTCGTCATAGTCGGTGGGCTCGTCCGAGACGTCCTCGTCCTCAGCGTCATCGTCGTCGTAGTCCTCGTCGTCCACCTCGTCGTCGTAGTCCTCATCGTCGGGGTCGACGTCCTCAACGTCCTCGTCCTCAGGCTCAGCGTCGTCATCCAGGTCGGTGTCCTCGGCCTCCATATCCTTCGGTAGGGCGATATGACCGCGCACCTCAGACTTGACCTGGCCCTTATAGGGGTCGCCGTCCTCGACGTCCACGAGCAACTGGCGGCCGACCCACTTGTCGACGTCCAGCCGGAGTTTCTTACCGGGCTTGGCCGGGTAACCCAGCGCGTTCAGCAGACTCACAGACCGGAACATCGCGTTCTCCACGAGCGTCAGCCGGTCGATGAACATGGACCCCTTGAACTGGCCGTCGACCACGCGCATCCCGACGTTCAGCATCGGGTTACCCGACTTGGCTTCGGTGGACTCTACGTACTCAATCTGGACCCGGTACCGGCCCTCATCGACGTGCGACGAGTTACGGTCCCGGTACCTGGTGAGGTCGAACGTGACATTGGTTCCCACGGTTTACTCCGTTTCTTTCGCGGCCCGGCGAGTCCGGGTCGCTGCCTTGTTGGTGGTCTGGGGCATCCCGCCGATCCCGAGTTTCTGCCCCAACTGCGTGAGGGTCAGCGGCGTCTTGCGTCCGAGGATGCTGGGGACCTTACCTCGAAGGTCGTACGGCACCCGGGCCTTGATCCGATACTCCGGGTTCGACCCGAAGCGCACGATGTGCCGCACCGGCGGCAACGACTCGTCGCTCACCGCGTCCATGTTCTCCTCGATATCGGTGTAAAGGATGTAGTCCGGCGCTGCAAGAGTGATCGACAGGGCTCCGCGCTGCACGTCGGGAATCCGGGTCGTGTTCCCGAAGTCGTCGTCGGTGATCTTGGTCTGCGCCGTCATCACCACGTGCATCGGGTTGGCCCGGTCACCGTCGGCCAAGCCGTACCAGAACGTGGCTACCTCGATCATTATGTCGAGCGTCTGACCCCACGACCTCTGGTCGGCGGGAGCCGTGCCCTGCTGAATCTCGCGCACGGCATCCTCGGTGTATCCGAGGATGTAGCGCATCGCCATTTTCTGCACCGAGGTCAACGAGTCGATCACGACGGCCTTGTAGGGGTGGTTCCCTTTGTCCAACTGCCAGAAAATATCCGACATCTTGGTCACGGATGACGGCCGGATCACGTCGATGTTCTTGGCGTACGGGGCTCCACGCCACGAGCGCGTGCCTTTCTCCCCTACCAGGTCGATGTACAAGGTCCTGCCGACCTTGGCAATGGTGGACGCGAGGGTCGACTTGCCCGATCCCTGTGGTC
>CAZEAV010000304.1:0-4219 GCA_964510215.1 uncultured Iamiaceae bacterium | reverse complement strand
ACCCTGGACGACCACACCCACCGCACCCGCGATCGGGGCGACCACCAGGCGTCCGACGCCCGGAGCCCACAGCGCGGCGATGTGGAGAGCGTCGGTGCTCATGCCCGGTGGTACACCACGCCGTGTCCCCCGTCGGGGTAGGTCCAGGTGATCGCGCCTTCGGTGTTGCACACCATGTAGCAGGTGCCGCACTCGACACACTGTTCGTAGTTGAAGACGATGCCGCCGTCAGCTTTGGGCACGAACAGGTTCGCCGGACACGCGGTCACACAGGCCTGGGTCGTACAGCCGTCGCACGCGTCGCCGTCCACGACGATGTGGGGACGTTCGCCCACCCGGAACTCCACGGTGTCCATGCGGTCGCTGAAGCTGATCGGCGGGTACTCGGACGGTGAATCGTTGCTCATCCGAACGACCTCCAGATGTCGCGTCCGTCGCGGGCGAGATCACGTAGGCGGACCCTGTGTCGACGCAACGCCCGACGGGTGATACGGAGAAGTCCCGCTTTCGGGGTCGGATTGTCGACACGGAACATGGCCTCGGCGATGTCGCATGCTATCTGGGGATACCGCTGCTGAACCCGGTCGCCGAGCACCAGGTGCGGCGCGCCACGCAACTTCGCGTGGTCGGCGAGCACGAAGCTCGTCTCGAGTTCGGCACGGTAGGTCCCCAGCGCCGCGGTCGTCGTGTCGCCCCGGGCCGCCGCGCCCGCGGCGACGCGTCCCGCCACCGCGCCCGAGCCCATCGCGAAGTTGACCCCTTCCAACCAGATGCCGGCGGCCAGGCACAGCGCGGCGGCGTCGCCGGCGACGAGCATGCCGTCGGTGCACAACGGCCCCATCGCGTCATAGCCCCCTTCGGGGATGAGGTGGGCGGAATACTCGAGGATCTCACCGCCTTCCACCAGCGGCCGGATCGCATCGTGGGCTTTGAAATCGGCGAGGATGTCCTCGGGTCGGCGCGCCGCGTCCGCGAGTTCGGGCAAGCGCAGTACCAGCCCGATCGACACCGTGTCGGCGTTGGTGTAGATGAACCCGCCGCCGGGGATGCCGTCGGTGCAACCCACCACCTCGATGTCCACGCCGTCGTCGTCGCGTACCCCGAACCGGGCGTCGATGTCGGCGCGGGGAAGGCGGAGCGTCTCTTTGACCCCGAGGGTGTAGTTGCCCGGCGACGTGTCACCGGCGATACCGGCCTCTTTGGCCAGGAAGGTGTTCACCCCGTCACACGCGATGACCACGGCCGCGCGCAGATCGCCGTCGGGCCGGTCGGTGTGTACGCCGACGACCCGTCCGGCCTCGGTGATCAGTCCGGTCACCACCGTGTCACACACGAGCCGGGCGCCGGCGGCGACGGCATGATCGGCGAGCCAGGCGTCGAATTCGGCGCGGTAGACCGTGGCGCCGTTGAACGGCTCCCGGCCGTAGTTCGCCGAGCGGAAGTCCACGCTGAGCGCACGGTCCTCGGTGAGCATCATCGTGGACCGGCGGGTGATCCAGCGCTGGATCGGCATCTCGTCCCACCACTGCGGGATGAGGGGGTCCAGGACGCGTGCATACACCACGCCACCGAACATGTTCTTGGAACCCGGATACGGCCCCCGCTCGATGAGCACGACCCGCGCCCCCGCCCGGGCCGCGGTGAGTGCAGCCACCGACCCGGCCGGTCCGGCGCCCACCACGATCACGTCGAGGTCGAAGTCGCTCACGTCCGGTTCCCTCCCTCGGCGACCGGATCATCGGGTGCGTTCAGGAGCCGTCGCAACTCGGTGACCACCGCTGGGGCGTCCGCGACGATCGCCACGTCGGCCAGGTGCATCATCGGACAGTGGGCGTCGGTGTTCACCGAGATCACGTGATCGGGCGCGCCCAACCCGCTGGTGTGCTGCACGGCTCCGGAGATGCCGAACGCCACGTACACCGACGGGTCGACGACCACTCCGGTGGTGCCGATCTGACGTTCGTGGTCGGCCCAGCCGTCGTCGGTCACCACCCGGGTGGCGCCGAGCGATGCGTCGAGACAGCCGGCGACCGCGTCGAGATCCTCGACGGACTCCCGGCTGCCCAGTCCGGCGCCGGCGCCCAGGATGAACGGGGCCTCGGACAGATCCATGGTCGCCGCGCGGGCCTGGAGCACCTCGAGCACCCGGGCGTCCGCCCAGCCACTCGTGACGGCGAACCCGGGGATCGTCTCCGGTGTACGGCGCTCCCCGACAGGCTCCCGGAGGGCGTGACGCACGCCGGGCTGCAGGGTCGCGACGACCGGGCCCGTGAGGGTGTACGCCACCAACGCCCGGCCCGACGCCCGGGGCACGACCGCCCGCTCCGCGTTCACGGCCATCGCTCCCGGAATCAGCGCGCGACCCGTGCTCATGGCGAGACGGGGGGCGAGGTCCCGGCCGTCGGTCGAGGCGGGCAACAGCACCAACTCGTCATCGGCCACCATCCCGGCCAGCGCGTCGGCCCACGCGCCTGGTGCGAACGAGCCGCTCTCGCCGCACTGCATCGCCACGTCGCCGAACCCCGCGTCGGCCAGCGACGCCGCGGCCGACTGGGTTCCATCCCCCACGAGCAGCACCCGACAGGCGTCCGGGCCACCGGCCGCGTCGACGCCTTCGCACACCGTCTCGGCGGCGCCGACCGCGGCCCGGCCGCCCCGCACCGGGATGAGGACCGCGACGCTCACCATCCCGACTCCGTTCCGATCGCCGCACCGACGCGTTCTCCCTCGATCACGGCCGCATGGGCGCGGCGGGGCGCAACACAGTCCCCGGCCCGTCGCACTGCCACCTGGCGCGCCCGCAACGCGTGGTACAGCTCGTCCACCGGGTCGGCGGGCACCGCGAGGACCACCCAGTCGGGGCTCCGGGTCTGCATCACCCCGGTGGGATGGTGCAACACCGAGAGCGTGCCCGCGCCCGCGTCGGGGTCGTCGGGCAGCTCGAAACCCTGGGCGACCAATTCGATCGACTGGACGATGCCCTTCGCCGACGCTCGGATCCACCACCCCTCCAGGTCCAGCGTGATGCCCAGGTCCTGGCCCACCACCATGCCCGGTGTGATCACCTCGACCGCGCACCCCCGGTCGGCGAGCAACTCGGCCACCGAGGTGGCGTTGTGGAAGCCGATCTCGTCGATGACCACCACCTCACCGGCGACCTCGACCGCACCGGTGAGCACGTCGCGGGCATCGACGATCCTCGTCGCTTCGGCCGGGGCCCACCAGGGCCGAGCCGCCCGGGCGCCGGTGGCCACCACGACCCGTTGCGCGCCGTAGCGCTCGACCTCGGCGACCGTGACGCAGGAGCCATAGCGGATGTCGACGCCACGCCGGGTCGCCTCGGAGAGTTGGTTCCGCACCAGATCGCCCAGCTCGGCCCGATTGGGCACGCTCGCGGCCAGACGCACCTGGCCACCGGCGGTGGCCCCGCTTTCGAAGACGGTCACCTCGTGGCCGTTGCGGGCCGCGGCGATGGCGGCTTGCAGCCCGGCCGGCCCCGCCCCGGCGACGAGCACCCGCAGCCGGGGCGGTGCGGGGGCCGGGAGGCCGAGCGACGTCGATTCCCTGCCGGTGCGTGGATTCTCGATGCAGCCCAACCACCGGTTCAGGCCCATCCGGCCGACACACTCCTGGTTGCACGACAGACAGAGTCGCACGTCGTCCACGTGGTCGCTGCGGGATTTGGCGGCGAAATCGGCATCCGCGATCTGGCCGCGCACCACCCCCACCAGATCGCACTGGCCTTCCGCGAGTGCCCGTTCCGCCTGCAGCGGGTCCTTGAACCGGCCCACGCCGATCACGGGCAGATCCACGGCTTCACGCAACGCGGACGGGATGAACGACGCGTAGCCCGGTGGCACGTGCATGGACGCCTCGATCATGAACAGCGACGCGGTGGCGACGCCAATCGAGGTGTTGAGGTAGTCGACCTTGCCGCATCCTTCGACCATCCGGGCCACCGCCACGGCATCGTCGATCGTGGTGCCCCCGTCGATCAGTTCGTCGCCGCACAACCGCACGCCCAGCGCGAGCGACGGCCCGATCGCTCCGCGCACCGCGTCGATCAGCTCCAACAGCAGCCGCGCCCGATTGGCGAGGCTGCCGCCGTAGTCGTCGGTCCTGCGGTTGGTGGCGGGCGACAGGAATCCGCGCACGATCGAGGAATGCGAGCACTGCAGTTCGATCCCGTCGAAGCCACCTTCGGCGCAGCGTTCGGCGA
>CAZEAV010000303.1:0-4219 GCA_964510215.1 uncultured Iamiaceae bacterium | reverse complement strand
CGGTGTTTGCGGGCGTAGTACGAACTCGGGGCGACCTGGATCCCGGCGCCGGCCAAGACGGTACAGGTCGGCTCGATCCCATGCTTATCACGGTGCTCGTCGACGAAGGCGTCGACATCAGTCAACGGCGGTCGAGCTCCGCCTGAGCGAAATACGCACTCGCCTGGCGAAGAATGGTGTTCGCGCACCGCAGCTCACGATTCTCCTTCTCCAACTCGGCAATCCGCGACGCGTCAGCACTGGTCGTGCCCGGCAGCGCACCCGCATCGATCCGATCACGTTTGACCCAGTTACGCAGCGTGTCACCATTGACGCCCAGCTGCTCGCCGACCAGCCGAGAAGCCCTGGAGACCGGCAGCCCCGGCTCATCAACGACCCGGTCACGCACAAGCCTCACAACTCGCTGGCGAAACTCCTCGGGATACTTCCTCGGTGCAGGCATGACTCCATCCTCCTGCGCAGATCAAACCCTCCCCCTTCCCGGGGCGATCCAGTCGACAGTCCCCTAGAGGCTAGGAATCGCACCACTACCGAATCGGGGAACTATTGGAGGAGTTGTTGTATGAGATGATCGTCATTGGTCGACGGAAACGTGTCGCCGAGAACAGCATAGGCCTCTTTTGTCATCATAACCTCTACCACCGCGTCTGCGTCTTCAGGCCCAACTGCCTGAGCGTCCTCTTCCGGTTTGCTAGCGACGAATTCAAGAACAAATGAACTCACTACGTCCTTGTCGAGCGAACCGATTAACGAGCGAAGAGCCCCGGCAGTTCTAGCAGTTAACCAAATCCGCACATCGCCGGGATCGATTGATTCTCCGATAATTGTCCAATGATACAAGTTCCCATCGTTCACCCCGGGAACATCGAAGTACGGCTGCAACTTGACCCCTGCGCTAGTTGTCAAAGAATAGCGTTTCGCCCCGTGTCTTTCTGATATATCCAGAGGTTGCGGCTTCCCTTTCTTCGGCCGTCGGATTTCTCGACCCATTTCGCATAGAAATTGTCTGGGTCCGGAGCGACTAGGGGCTCCTCGAAGTACAGGAATTCACGAAGACTCACCTGCCAGAGCAGCCAGCCCGTTCTCAGGTCAACATCGGCCGCATCGACATTGCCCCTCTCAGCCACAGTGGCCCGGCGAGAGTCCAACAGGTCGCGATACTGGGAAAATATGTGTTGCATCTCTGTGTCGGGATCACCTTCGAGGTCGACAACGCGCAGGCTCCGAGTTGCCGAGGGGTGCATAAGACTCGTGCCGCAGGCCGCGAGTAGAGATGGCTTGCTGCGGTAACAGAGCATTTTCTGTTCCACACCTAGGGTGCCGTGCATCACATCTATGTTTAAGTTGGACCAGCCCTGGTCGGGGATATCCTTGGCCGCACAGTATACCGACGTCCAGTCGTCTTCTTCCAACTTGCGACCCATCATCTGGGCCACACGCAAGGCCAGAAGCCGATGCACTCTTTCCTTCTGCTCGGCCGAAAAGACTTGCAAGGCGTGGCTCATCAGTTGTCCTTCCAGGCGGGTTAACTAAGCAACAGCTGCAGAACACGACCGCTTCGCCCCCAATTGCTGGAGCACCGCGGTTCCAAGCCCAGGAGGCACGGCATTGCCGATCTGGAAGGCTCGCTCCATACGTGTCCCTGCTACGTGCCATGTTTCCGGAAACGACTGCAACTTCAGGAGATCACTGTCTGAAAGATACGAATGGTCAACTTTAACTGGAGGCGTGTCACCTTGCCGCCGTCCCCTCGTATGCCATTGTTGACGAAAAATCTGCTCTTCCGGCACACCGTCAGGGGCTATAGCCAACTTCGCCGCTTGATGAGAACCTACCGTAGGGCTTGGTCGGCGCAAGTCCCAAGTCACCGGTTCGGCGTGTGGGCGCACGACGTTCTTGACCCATAGTACGGCCTTTGCTGGATCAATGTTTGGCGTGTGATACGGATTCGCTGACCGGAAGAGCGTCTCCCAGACCGTTGCGAACGGCCGCCGTTCCTCCCAATCCCACAGCGCACCTTGTGGCTCCGGAATCCCGAGCTCTCCGTGAGTAGGAGAGGGCATCTCAAAATACTCGTTGTCGCGAGATCCAACAATGAAGACTCGCTCCCTGTACTGGGGAACCCCGTACTCGGCCGCATTTAGCACCCCCACATGGCATATATAGCCGAGCAACTCAAATTCATTTACAATGACTTCGAGAGCACCCTTGCGATCGTCTTTTCGCGAGGTGACCTCCCCGTTCATTCCGCACGTAGAGCAAACCACCGCGCTTGCGCAAGGATCAAGCAATACCTCACTGTGCCTGGGCATGAATGGCCCACATTTGGGGCACACCGCACGCACAACTGTCGCAGTTGAATGCGTCATGCCCTTGACATTCTCGAACAAAAACCACCGTGGCCGCAGATCTTCTATGAACCTCGAGAATTGAAGGAAAAGTTGTCCGCGAAGGTCACTAATTGACCGTCGCTGACCCGACTTGCTGAATGATTGGCACGGAGGCCCACCGATTACAAGGTCGACCTCACCCACACCTAACTCAATGTCGTTCAGCAACGCTCCTGTCGACACATCTTTGATGTCTGCCGTCAAAACCTTACAGTTTGCCATGGCATTTTGCTGTCCCACGGCCGGTCGCAGCCGGCCCTTAAGGAGCTCGAGTTCCTTGCTGGACAGCCTTCCCATAGAGGGAACCTGCGCCCGAAACCAGTCGTCGAAGTCCTCCGACCGCAAGGTGGCAAGGGTTGCGTTGTCTGACAGGGTCTGCGCGTACCTGGCCACTGACTCAACGGCCGCCAGAGTCGAGAAGCCGGCCTGATGCGCAGCGATGTCCAAGCCCCCAGCACCCGAGAATAGGGATATCGCCGTCGGTCTGCCACAACTCTCATCTCTAGTCACGAGGCTAGGGTAAGGGACACAACCGACAGTTCGACGTAGGTGCAGCGCATCGCTCATCGACTGCGGCCCAGGGCGGATCGCAAGGCCCTACCGCTCGCGACCGCGGGCTTGACTCGAGATGGATGAGGAGGGAGGAGTGCTATGACACAGAAGGGCGAGGTTGCGCTCGCACGTTCTCTGTGGCCGATGCCCGGCGGCGCTTCCTGCTACGGGGACAGTCTCAAAGTCATGCTCAGGCTGTGCAGCAAGGCAGAGAACCTGGATTCGCTCGCGGAGGCCATCGTGGACGCATTCCCGGGAGTCCGGTCACCATCCACTGCCAAACGCTATGTGAGCCTCGTGGCCTACCCTCTTGGCTTCGTCGACGTCGAAGGGTCCAAGGTCACGCTGACAAGTGCAGGGCGCCAATTCGCCAAGTCAGGCAGTCGCACTTTGCTCGCGAAACAACTGGTTGAGCGCATATCGGGCGTCACCGAGATTTTGGCATTGCTTGAGGGAGGCCCCCAGCGAATCGGCATCATTCACATTGAGCTCGCAGAACTTGGCTTTGGTTGGCAAAGCGACTGGCAGATCCGATACCGCTTGCGCTGGATGGAGACCGCCGGTTTAATCCGCCGACGCGACTATCGCATCAATAATCGAACTCGACAGCGATACCCAGAGTACCTCCTGAAACACGCTTAGCCATCAGATCCGGAGTGCGTGTGGGGCGCTTCTCTTATCGTCGACTCGAGCGACCCAAGCACACCCCTATGCCGACCACTCACGCATCGGCCACGCCGCGAAGCACGGTAACTGACGCCATGGGCGATCCTGAGCCGAGCAGTGGCCGGGACTGTCCGGGAAAGGGTGTAACTGGCCCGACACACCGGTGAGGATCATTGGCGCCGTAATGACCGAAAATTCACGGCATGAACTCGCTGCCAAGACGTAAGAGTCCCGAGGAGTGGTGGGGTTAGGGGAGCGGGTGTGGCTCTCTGACATAGAGGCGTCATCGGCGAGATGCTCGGTGTTTACCGCCAAGTACTCACCAGAGGAGACCTCACCGCTGACCCTTCCCCAGTCTGCCGTGTCCGACCTGCTGGATGCACTTCGCGCCGGTGACGGCGTGGATCTGGTGCGCGAGTCCGTGCGAATCGTGCTGCAGGAGCGGATCGAGACCGAGGCCACCGAGGCCATCGGCGCTGCCCGGTACGAGCGGACTCCTGGGCGGGTGACGGAGCGCAACGGCACCCGGCCCAAGCTGTTGACGACCAAGGGCGGCGACGTCACGGTCGCGCTGCCCAAGCTGCGTCAGGGCAGCTTCTTCCCCTCCATCC
>CAZEAV010000302.1:0-4228 GCA_964510215.1 uncultured Iamiaceae bacterium | reverse complement strand
CCATGAGTGAGGTGTACACCCGCCTGCTCGGTGAGCGGATCATCTTCCTCGGCTCCGAGGTCAACGACACCGTGGCCAATCTGTTGATGGCCCAGATGCTGCACCTGGAGGGTCAGGACGCCGAGACGGACATCTGGCTGTACATCAACTCACCCGGTGGGTCAGTGACCTCCGGTCTGGCCATCTACGACACCATGCAGTTCGTCCAGCCCGACGTGGGCACCATCTGCACCGGGTTGGGTGCGTCGATGGGGCAGTTCCTGTTGTGTGCGGGAGCTCCCGGGAAACGCATCGCCCTCCCTCATGCCCGGATCATGATGCACCAGCCCTCGGGCGGGTTCCAGGGCCAGGCGGCCGACATCGCCATCCAGGCCGAGCAGATGGCCTACACCAAGCAACTGCTCGCCGAACGGACCGCGTTCCACACCGGCCAGACCGTGGAGCAGATCCAGGCCGATTCGGAACGCGACCGGTGGTTCACCGCCGAAGAGGCGCGCGATTACGGGATCATCGACAAGGTGATCGTGCGCCGCGGCGAGATGCTGTGAGATCCGGGGCGCGCTGACGCCCCGGGGGCGCCGGTGCGCCTGCTTCTCGCTCGAACGCGCGGCGCGACCCCCCCCGACCACCATGCCCGGTGGCCCGGGTGTACGTCCTGGCGGGATGTGGCGTCGCCGTGCTCAGCGTGTGAACACGCTCACCGCTTCGATGTGCGGAGTCTGGGCGAACAGGTCCACCAATGTGGCATGTGACAGGCGGTAGCCGTACTCGGCCAGCAGCCCCGCGTCGCGACCCATCGCACCGGGGTCACAACTGACCAGGACCACGCGTTCGGCCCCGGTCGCGGCCACGGATGCGACCCCTCGTGCAGCCAGACCGGCACGTGCCGGATCGGCGACGACCGCGGCGGCCGGACGGGGCTTCCACGAGTCCAGGGACGCCCGCACGAGTACCGCGTCGTTCAGGTCCGCGAGGTTCCAGCGGGCGTCGTGAACGGCCGGACGGTGGCGCTCCACGCCGGTGAGTCGCCAACGCCCCGGATCGCGCCGCGCGAGCGATCCGCCGAGCAGCCCGACCCCGCAACACAGATCGACCAGTCTGCCCGAGGTGTCCGAAAGCCCGGCGTGTACGGCGTCGATCAGCGCCTCGGCCCCGTCGGGGCGTGCCTGGAAGAACGAGGTCGCCGAAATCCTCCACCGGGCGCCGTCAACCAGCTCGTGATGCCACGCATGCCGTCCGGCGTTCACCTCGTCGGTCCCCACGAGCGTCACGTCGTCGGCGACCTCGACCTCGTCCGCGCGGGGCGAGGCGAGCACCAGGCGCTCCCCGGTCCGGGCACCCACCCGGAGCGTGACCTGGGTACAGCCCGGGTACCGGGCGTCGGCGAACAGATCCGCCAGCAGCGGGTGCGCCACTCCGCAGTCGTCGATGGTGACCACGTCACGGGACCGGGCGCGGTGGAATCCGGCCCGGCCGCCGGTCACCGCCGCGCGCACGGTCGTGCGATAGTCGGTGGCTGCCAGCTCAGGGCCAGGGCGGACATCGGGGTCGGCAACGTGCGCGATGCGTTGGAGCACGTCGCGGATGATCGCCACCTTGAACGCGCGCTGGGCCGCGGGTTGCACATGTTGCCAGCCACAGCCGCCGCAGCCCCTTCCGACGTGCGGGCACGGCGGGGGCCGGCGCGCGTCGGAAGGGTCGAGGCCCTCGACGAGGTGCCCGTGCGCGTGACGCTTCTTGACCTTCTCGAGCTCGACCGACACCCGCTCTCCGGGGCGCGCTCCGACCACGAACGTCACACGCCCATCGGCATCACGCCCCACCGCCTCGCCACCGGTCGCCATCGCGTCGAGGGTCAACTCGATGGACACCGAGCCCAGACTACCGGGACCTCGTGCGGGCCCGGCTGTCCGCCACGGCAACGTGAGTGGCGCGATCCGCACGACGCACCTGGCACGTGGGCCGGGAGCCGCTCGACGCGGTGCGTCGGGCTCCGATGCCCGGGCGGCGCGGCGGCGCTGTGAGCCAATAGGTCGGTGTCGTGCGAGAATGGAGAGTGTGACGCCGAACGATCACCCGACCCGGATCGTCCCCTCGGTCCTGCCCGCCGATTTCGCGCACCTGGGTGCCGCGTGCGAGGACCTGGTGGCCGCCGGCGTGGACCGGATCCAGTGGGACGTGATGGACGCCCATTTCGTGCCGAACCTGACGTTCGGACCCGACGTCATCGCGGCGTGCCGGGGCCTGGTCGACGTGCCGTTCGAAGCGCACCTGATGGTCACCGACCCCGATTCGTTCGCGGGTCGCTATGTCGAAGCCGGCTGTTCCCGGTTGATCGTGCACGCCGAGGCGTGTGTGCACCTGCACCGCACACTGGGTGCGATCGCCGAGACCGGTGCGTCCGCTGCGGTCGCGCTCAATCCGGCGACCCCGGCCGACGCCGTCGCCCACGTGCTCGACCTCGTCGACATGGTGCTGGTGATGACCGTGAACCCCGGCTTCGGTGGCCAGCGGTACATCGCCACGATGGAGCCCAAGATCGCCGAGGTGGCGGCGATGATCGCCGCGTCGGGCCATGAGGTCGAGATCGAGGTGGACGGTGGGATCGGCCCGGCCACGATCGCCGGCGCCGCGGCCGCCGGGGCGAACGTGTTCGTGGCCGGCAGCTCGCTGTTCTCGGATCCGAACGGACTCGCCCACGCGGTTGGTGATCTCCGGGAGCGTGCCGAGGCGGCCCGATGACCCGTACCGGCGGCGGGCGGGGTCCGAACTCCGCCACCGGGCGCGGTGGGCCGGCCAAGCCCCGACCGAGTGCTGCCAAGAACGGTGGCCGGGCATCGGGCGCATCGTCGGGCGCGGGCGGTCGTCACCGGACCTCCCGACGCACCCGCGCCATGCAGTTGGCGGCGTTGGCGTTCGTGGTGCTGTTGATCGTCGCGTCGATGGTCGGGTGTGCGAAGTACAACGGCGACAAAGCTGCCTTCTGTGCACAGTTGCGTGACGTACCGTCCTTTGCCCAGCTTTCGGCACGCGTGAACACCGGTTCGGCACAGCAGGCGTCGGCGACTATGAGGGCGCGGCGGCTGAGTTCCGGGCGCTCGAGCGGGAAGCGCCCAGAACGATCCGGCACACCGTTGCGGCACTGGGTGACTCGGCCGAACGCATCGCCGACAAGCTCGCGCCGCATCCCTCGACCACCACCCCCATGACGATCCGCCAGAGCGACGGCTCGACCCTGGTGCTGCCGTACACGCCCTCGGTCAGCCAGGGGCGCCTGGGCGTCTTCTATGACGAACTGCAGCATCACCACGGCACGGTCAGTGCGATGAATTCGTTGGACACCTATGCCCGGGACGACTGTGGCATCGAAGACGGCAAGGTGGACCTGTCGCTGTTCGGTTACGGGGACCAGAGCGATCAGGACGGGCCCGGGATGCAGCCGGGTGCTCGACCACCCCAGGAACGCCAGGCCCCCAGGTACCCGGCCCCGACGGTGGTCATTCCGCCCGCGACCTCGACGCCCTGAGTCGTCGCGCCGCGCATCCCGTTGCCGGCGCGCGGCCACGGGAGCGTTCCGCGGAGCGCTCGATCTCAGCAGTGACGCACGGTGCCCGGTTCCGCGTCGTTGCGCGGGTCGCCGGCCGGCCACAACGGCATCCCCGAGCCGTGGCGGAACACCGGCACGTCGTCGGGCGGAAGCGTCGTCGCGCCCGTGATGAGATCGGCGGCACGCTCGGCGACCATCATCACCGGGGCGTAGATGTTGCCGTTGGTGATCGTCGGGAACACCGATGCATCGACCACCCGCAACCCTTGGGTCCCGTGCACCCGCATGGTCGCCGGGTCGACCACCGCGCCCTCGTCGGTTCCCATCCGGGCCGTGCACGAGGGATGCAACGCCGTCTCGGCGTCGGCCGCGACCCACGAGAGGATCTCGTCGTCGGTTTCGACGCCCGGGCCGGGGGAGATCTCACCGGCGTCGAAGGGCGCGAACGCGGGTTGGGCGAGCACGTGGCGGGCCGTGCGGACGACCTCGACCCATTCGGCGCGCGAAGAGGCGGTCGACAGGTAGTTGAACCGCAGCGCGGGGTGGGCGAACGGGTCGGTGTTCCTGATCGTCACCGTGCCGCGTTCGTCGGTGTTCATCGGTCCGATGTGCACCTGGTAGCCGTGGTCGGTGGCCGGTCGGGAGCCGTCGTAGCGGATCGCGATCGGCAGGAAGTGGAAC
>CAZEAV010000301.1:0-4246 GCA_964510215.1 uncultured Iamiaceae bacterium | reverse complement strand
GGAGTTCGATCGGCGTGACCGGTGCGCTACTGCGGACGTACCTGGGTTCGAGGGAATGGCAGTACGTGGGCCGTTCCCGGTCGTTGGCCGAATACCGGCGGGGGCCGGCAGAGGGAGCGGCGAGGCGGCGCAGCGCGGTGCGCCAGGTCGGCGAACTGGGATGGTTCGCGCGGAACGTGTTGATCAAGGTGTTGTTGAGCCTGCGTCTCGGACGCGTCACCCGCTGGATCGGCCACGACGGCGAGACCTGGCCGTACTGATGCCCACTGGAGGAGCCACGCGGACCCTGGTGGTCGTGCCGACCTACATCGAGGCCCCCAATGTCGAATTGTTCCTCGAAGCGGTGCGTCGGGTCGTTCCCGAGGCCGACATCCTGGTGGTGGACGACAACTCACCCGATGGCACGGCGGACCTCGCCGAAGCCAAAGGGGCGGACCTGGGCCGGGTGAAGGTGCTGCGGCGGCCGACCAAGGACGGTCTGGGAAATGCGTACCGGGCGGGGTTCGGGCTGGGACTGGACGAGGGATATGACCGCCTGGTGCAGATGGACGTCGACTTCTCCCACGACCCGAAGCTGATCCCCGACCTGCTGGCCCGCTTGGACGACGGCGCCGGAGTGGCGATCGGTTCCCGGTACGTCGAAGGGGGCTCGACACCGAACTGGCCGATGCATCGTCAACTGTTGTCCCGCTGGGGCAACGCGTACGCGACCTGGCTGTTGGGTCTGGCGCTCCACGACGCGACCGCGGGCTTCCGCGCCTACCAGGCCGAGGTGCTCGAAGCCATCGACTTCCGGGGAACGGTGGCGAACGGGTACGCCTTCCAGATGGAGGTGGCCTACCGGCTGGCGGCCTGGGGCGGTCGGATCGACGAGGTGCCGATCGCGTTCACCGACCGGGTGCGGGGCCAGTCCAAGATGTCGGGCCGTATCATGGCCGAGTCCATGATGCTCGTCACCCGTTGGGGGATCCGCGATCGGTTCCGGGCCCTGACGAAACGGAGTCCGGGGTCCTCCTGATCCGAAATCGGGAGCGACACGGTCGATTCGCCACCGATCCCGGCTCCGGTGAGGTCTCTGTGGGTGTCTTGCGGTCGTCGCCCAAGGATCGCCGCGGGGCCCGATGTTCCCGCCACGACCGGGGCTACACCCGGTTGCCGGCGAGGTCGTAGAGCAGGCCCCGGGTCCGCTGTGCCTCGTCGTCGTCGCCGGCCAGGATCGTGACCCGCACGTCGGTCGCGCCCGCCGCGGCGTAACGCTCGATGCCCGCAGCGACCTCGTCCTCGCTCCCCGCGACCAGCAGGTCGGCGGGCCCTTCCACCCCCTCGGCCTCCATCATGTGCTGGTACGCGGGCAACGAACCGTACACGGCCTGCTCGGCTACCGACCGGGCGCGGGCGCCCGCGGGATCGTCGGTCACCACGGCGGTGATCCCGGCGAGCACGCGAGGCGCGTCCCGCCCGGCTTCCTCGGCGGCCGCGGCGATGGTGGGGACGATGTGCGAGGCGATCGTGGATGGTCCGACCATCCACAACGTCGTGCCGTCCGCGTGCGCACCGGCGAGGCGCAGCATCTTCGGCCCGAGACCCGCGACGAGCACCGGAGGCGGGCTCGGTGCGTCGATCTCGAGTCGTCCACGCACGGTGAGCTCGGTGCCCGACACGTCGGCAGCCTCACCGGCGAGCAGCGGGACGAGCGCGGCCAGGAACTCCTTGGTGCGGGTGTAGGGCCGGGCGTAGGACTCGCCGTAGAGACCCTCCACCACCAACCGGTGCGACGCGCCGATGCCGAGGGTGAGCCGGCCGTCGACCGCGGCCTGGGTGGTGCGTGCCTGCATGCCGAGAGCGAGCGGGTGACGGCCGTAGACGGGCACGATCGACACGCCGAGCTCGATGCCGGCGACGTGCTGGCCGACCACCGCGAGGACCGTCAGCGCGTCGGGGCCGAGGATCTGGGACAACCAGACGCCGGCGAGCCCGTCCGCTGCGGCTTCGGCCGCCTGGGCGCGCATGGTGGCGAGGTCGTGTTGGTGACCGCCGATGTTGCGGTGGATGCGCATGGAACGTCTCCGTTTCGTTGGGGATCAGACGGCGCGGCGTGGTGGATCGTCGGGATGCGACGTGGGCACGCCCGAGTCCATGGTCGCCCGGCCCGTGACCCGGGCGATGACCGACGCGGCGTCGGCCGGGGTCACCTCGCTCCGGGCGCGCCAGGCGACGTGTCGTCAGGGCGAACCTCCGCGGGGCGAACCTCGCCTCGCTCCGGGCGCGCCAGGCGACGTGTTGGTCGGGGCGGACGAGGAGGAGCGGGACGTCGTCCCATTCACCGGCAAGGACTGCCGCGTCGACGTCGACGACCTCCAAGGGCACGCCCGCGGTTGCAGCCGCCTCGACGAGCGCGGCACCGTCGGGTGCGCCGGAGCCAGCAGACTCCGCCGCGCGCTCACCCACGCGGATCAGGGTGAAACCCGGTCCGAGCAGGTCGAAGATCGATACCCCGTGGTCGATCCACACATGGGGAAGGCGGGACCCGGGCCACGACGTGGGGGTGTAGTCGACGACGGCGGTGGCCGCAGCCGGGCTGAGGTGGTCGGGGCAGACGACGGGTGAGTCCTCGTAGACGAAACCCAACTGGAAGCCGGGGCATTCGAACTCGCTCGCGGTGTCACGCGTGATCGCCGCGTCGAGCTCGGCTCGCGCGGCGGCGGCCTCACGCGTGTCGCGCTCGAGGAAGGCGATGTGTGCGGGGTCGTCGCGCACATGGATCCCGGCGTTGATCGCCCAGGTGACCGCCTGCGCGGCGATCGCGTCGCCGATCGGGGCGCGTTCGGCCTGATAGCTCGTCAACAATGCGTCGCCGCCCCAGCCGTCGAGCGCAGCGACGAGCCGCCAGCTCAGCGCGGTCGCGTCGGCGATCCCGGCGTTCATCCCGAACCCGCCCATGGGCACCCACAGGTGCGCCGCGTCACCGGCGAGGAAGACGTTGCGGTCGCGCCAACGATCCGCGACCAGGGCGCGGGGGATCCAACGACTCCGGTCGAGCAGCGTGTAGTCGAACGGCTCGCCGACGGCGGCGAACATCGCCTCCTCGGGATCCCAGGTCGCCGGGTCTTCACCGTCGGGCACCGCGGTGTGGATGAGCCACCCGTCCGCACCGTCGATCGCGACGAGGATCGCCCTGCCCGCGGCCGACCGCAACATCCAACCCGGCATCCCTGCGGCGATCTCGGACACGCGCGCCGAGCGGAAGTAGGTGGTGCACATGTCGTTGAGTCGGTCGATGCCTTGCAGATCTGCACGGATCGCGTCGCGCACGATGCTCGCGCCACCGTCGGCTCCCACGAGGAAGCGGCTGTGGATCGTGGCTTCCCCACCGGTGTCGACATCGCGCAGTCCTGCGGTGACCCCACCGGCGTCCTGGTCGAAGCCGGTGAGCTCCCAGCCTTCGCGCACCTCGACATCCCAACGCACCGCGGCGGCCCGGCGCAGGACGGGTTCGAGGAAGAGCTGCGAAACGAAGTGCTGCGGTTCCGGGGTCGGCCAGTTCGCCGCGACGCCGTGCTGGGTGCCGGCCCGGACGTCGTCGGGAGTCGAGCGTTCGTAGCGGGTGATCGCCACGCCGTTCAGTCGGGTCATGTACACGACGTCGGTCGAATGGGTCGCTGGCAGGCCCGCGGCGCGCACCGCGTCGGCGCAGCCGAGGCGGCGGAACAGCTCCATCGACCGGGCGTTCGTCGTGTTGCACTTCGGGTTGGGCGGCACGCCGCGTCGCCGGTCGACGACGATCGGGTGCACCCCGAGGCGGGCCAGGTCCATCGCGAGGGTGATGCCGACGGGTCCGGCTCCGACGACGAGCACCGGGGTCGTCTCGACGGTTCCCCCGACGGTGGGATCGTGCTCGCTCGCCATTCAGGCGCACTCGTTCCTGCTGGTGCCGGTGACGCGGCCGGCAACGTCGGCGTCCCTCACCGGATCGCCCTCCGGCCCTGGCCCGCGGGAGCACATCCGGGCCGCGCCCGTGCAAGCGATGCCGCGGCTCGGGGGTGTGCGTTTCACGCCGGGCCCGCCTGAGGTCGGAGGATCCCGGGTAGGACCGGCTCGGCGGGCGGTCGGTGGCCCCAGATCGACATGGCGTCGAAGTGCTCGACGGTCCAGGGCACCGACGGGTCGATGACCCGTCCGCCCGAGCCGTACTCGATCTCGAAGCCCGACGGGGTCTTCCCCACCGGCAACCTGAAGTAAGCGTTCG
>CAZEAV010000300.1:3379-4250 GCA_964510215.1 uncultured Iamiaceae bacterium | reverse complement strand
CATCCGTGAGCGGCTCGACCACCTGTCCTGGCTGGGCGTGGACACCCTGTGGCTCTCCCCCGTCTATCCATCACCGATGGCCGATTTCGGCTACGACGTGGCCGATTACTGCGACATCGCGCCCGTCTTCGGGTCGTTGGACGATTTCGACGAGCTCCTCGCGGACGTACACCGACGTGGCATGAAATTGCTGCTGGACTGGGTGCCCAACCACACCTCCAGCCAGCACCCGTGGTTCCGCGACGCGTTGCGCGGACGCGACGCCGAACACCGTGATTTCTACATCTGGCGGGACCCCGCCCCGGACGGCGGGCCGCCGAACAACTGGACCGATGCATTCCTGAACGTGCCCGCGTGGACCCTGGACGAACACAGTGGGCAGTACTACCTGCATCTGTTCCTCGCCGACCAGCCGGATCTGAACTGGGCGAACCCCGCGGTGGAAGCCGCCATGGGAGACACGCTCCGGTTCTGGCTGGACCGAGGCGTCGACGGGTTCCGTGCCGACGTCGTCTACGCGATCGGCAAGGACGCCTCCCTGGCCGACGACCCCGAGGAGTTCGTCGGACTGCCCCACTGCGTGGTCCACGACGAAGCCGTCACCCATCCGCTCCTGCGGCGGATCCGCACGCTGCTCGACAGTTACCCTCACCGTCCGATGATGGTCGGCGAGGTGGTGTTGTTGGACGTCGACCTGATGGTCCAGTACCTCGGCGACGACGACGAGTTGCATCTCGCGTTCAACTTCACGCCCACGCATCTGCCCTGGGACGCGGACCTGTGGCGAGCGGCACTGATCGCCGCGGAGACCGCACACGATCGGGTGGGGGGCTGGCCGACCTGGGTACTGTCGAATAACGAGATGCCCCGG
>CAZEAV010000300.1:0-3369 GCA_964510215.1 uncultured Iamiaceae bacterium | reverse complement strand
GCACGCGCTATTCGGGCTGGCCGAACACCGAGGTGGACGCCGAGGGTTCGATCGAGCGGGCCCGTGCGGCCGCGGTGCTCCTGCTCACCTTGCAGGGCACACCTTTTCTGTACCAGGGGGAAGAACTGGGGCTCGTCGACGCGCAGGTTCCCGAGGACCGGGTCGTGGACCCGGGTGGACGTGACGGGTGTCGGGCACCGATTCCCTGGGATGACACGGCCGGGCACGGTTGGCGTCACCCCTGGCTCCCCCTGCCGCCCGAGTCAGAGACCCGAAATGTGGCCGCGCAGCGGGCACAGCCCGATTCGATCCTCCATCTCTACCGCGAGTTGCTGGACCAGCGTCGCCGGCGACAGGTTTTGCGCGATGGGGCGCTCGAGGTCCTCGACACGCCCGGTGGGGTCCTGGGTTTTGTCCGGAAACTCGACGGTGAGCCGTCGGTCACGGTGCTGGTGTCAACGGCCGATGCGCCCGTGGACGTCACCGGTATCAGCGGGTCGGTGCTGATCGACGCACTCGGCACGTGCGGGCGTGGCAGCCGCTTCAGCGGAAGGCTTGCCCCACGCCAAGCGCTCCTGTTGGTCCCCGAAACCGGGTCACCCTGACGTTTCCCCGGGGCGCGGAGCACCTCGATCGCCGGTGACGCGGGACTCCAGGATGATCCCCCGCTCCGGCTCGAACGCCAAGGCCGCTTTCCCGTCGAGCAGTTGCTGCATGGGCCGGCCCACGAGCTCGTGCCGCCAACCACTTGCGAGCCGACTCGCCTCGGAACCCGTGACGAACCCTTCGATGTCACGGCGGGTGGCCAGGAGCTGGGTGTCGATCCGCACCTCCTTCGCGAACTGGGACAGCCAGCTCGACAGCAGCGTCACCGCCGGGCGGAGCGCCCGCTCGACCTTTGGCTCGGGGCGGTCTGTCGGCGGTGGTTTGCCCGCAGCTTCGCCGTGTGCGATCGCATCCAGCAGCCCGTTCGCCGCTGCGTCCCCCAGTGAGCGGGAATCCACGCCACGCACACCATGGAGCTGGCGGACCGAATGCGGCGGGCGCTGGGCGATGCCCACCAGTGCCAGGTCCGAGAGCACGCGCCGCACCGGAACATCCAGTTCGGCCGCACGGCGCTCGCGCCACGCGGCCACCGCGCGTGCCACACCGGCGGCCCGCCCGGTGAGACGACGCGCCTCCTTGGCACGGCGCCACGCATCGGCAGGGTCCCGCTCGTCCAATGCGTGGACACGCTCGAGTTCACACTCGGCCAGCGCCCAGTCCAGCCGGTCACGATCGGCCAAGTCGTGCACCAGACGCTCATGGATCTCGAGTAGATATCGCACGTCGTCTGCCGCGTAGTCGAGCACCGACTCACCGAGTGGGCGTTTCAGCCAGTCCGTCAGTCGGTCCGATTTGTTCAGGTGCACGTCGAGCAGATCGGTGTGCAGCGCGGCCAGTGCCGGCGTGGAGAACCCGAGGAATCCGGCGGCGATCTGGGTGTCGAACAGGTTCCGCGGCACGCTGTGCGTCGTGAGGCGGAGCACCTCCAGGTCCTGGGAAGCCGCGTGGATCACGATCGTCGTGTCCGACTCCATCAGCCCGGCCAACGGCGTGACGTCGACAGCGAGTGGGTCGACGAGCACCAGCTTGTCGGGATACCAGGCCAACTGGAGCAGCGCCAGCTTGGGGAAGTAGGTGCGCTCGCGGTGGAACTCGGTGTCGAGCGCGACCGCGGGCACGCCGGCGAGCGCGGACAGGACCTCGGCGAATGCCTCGTCGGTGTCCACCCAGCGGGGCCTGGGCTCTTTCACACGACGCCGCCGTAGGTGCCTTCGAGATCCTGCGATCCGACGCCCTCGCCGACCGGGGCTTCGGCGACCGCCTCGGTGAGATCGGCCACGAAGCGGTCCGCCACGTCCAGGTGGGCGGGAGAGAGCATCAGGTGCAGTCCTCCCTGTTGCCGGTCCAGGTGCCAGCCTCGTCGATCCATGCCGTCGGCGATGGCCAGGATCGAACCGTCCCGGGCGGTGAACTCGAACACCGGGATGTCGGGCGCGTGCGTGATCTCGAGGCGGTCGATCCCCTCGATGCCTTCGGTGAACAGACGCCCGGCGTCTCTGACCTGGGTCGCTTTTCTGCGGTAGCCCTCGGCGCCCAGATGATGGATGGCCGCCCACGCCCCGGCGATCGGAGGTGCCGGTCGGGTGCCGGCGGTCGTGCCCGACGCATACAGCCCGCCCGGCCAGGAGTCGTACCAGAACTGCTGGAGCTTCACGAGCTCGCGGGTGCGATAGGAGATCGTGGAAAGGCCTTTGAAGGTGTAACCGTACTTGTGGACGTCAGCCGACAGCGACGTCACCCCTTCGACCCGGAAGTCCCAGGGCGGCACCGGTTCTCCGATCTGTTCGAACCACGGCAGCAACCAGCCGCCCAGACACGCGTCGACGTGACAGAGCGAGCCGTGTTCGGCGGCCAGTCCGGCGATCGTCGGAATGTCGTCGATCACCCCGTAGGGGTAGCAGGGCGCCGAGCCCACGACCAGTCCCGTGCGTTCGTCGATGGTGTCGGCCAACGCGGCGGTGTCCATGCGACCGTCGTCGCCGATCGGCACGTAGACCTGCTCGATGTCCAGGTAGTGCGCCGCCTTGGCGAACGCCGGGTGTGCGGTCGTCGCGGTGACGAGCCTCGGCTCGGCGATGCCCCGTTCGGCGTGGGCATGATCGCGGGCGACCTGGACCGCCAGAAAGATGCTCTCGGTTCCCCCCGAGGAGATCGATCCGGCGTTCGGCGCGGTGCCGAACAGGCCCGTGGCCATGGCCACCAGGTCGAGTTCCATCTGCATGAGACTCGGGTACACCAACGGGTTCAGGGCGTTCTCGTGCTGAAACATGGTGGCGACGCGTTCCAGCAATGCCTCGTGCTCGTCGTCACCGGGGTTGTAGACGAGGCTGAACGCCCGCCCCGAACGCCAGTCCAGATCACCGCTCCGCATTTCGGCAAGGCGGTCCAACACGGTGACCGAATCGAGTCCGTGTTCGGGAAAGGCGCTTGCGTCATCGTCGCTCATGCTGCCCAAGCATAGGAGCCGCCTCCCGTGGCTCAGTACGTCCCCTCTTCGGACGGAGTCGCCCGATCCCCCGCTCGGCCGTCACGAGAAGACAAGCTAGGAATAGGCCGAACGCGCCGAGCGCGGCGACGTTCGAAACCCGAACCGGCGCTCCTTCCGGTGGTGGTCCAAATGGGATCGGCCTAGAGGTTTCGTGCCGGACGCGTCCGCGGACGCGTCCGTGAGAAATTTCTCCCGGGAGGTGAGTTCTCGGTCGAAAATGTCACCCCTCCGCTCTAGAATCGAACTCATGTTCGATTCTAGAGGAGGACCTCATG
>CAZEAV010000299.1:0-4261 GCA_964510215.1 uncultured Iamiaceae bacterium | reverse complement strand
GAGGTCTTCACGTTTGCGATCAACCGCATGCTGACGCGGGATTCCGTGGGCCGCTTTCGCGGCGACCACACGCTAAGCGGCGAGACGCCACACCGACGAGGCGCTCAGCGCCGCCGCCGATCGCCGCCGCCACTCGTTTCGGCGGGCGGCCAGCCCTCGGCCCGCTCGGCGACCTCGAGCGAGAGCGCCTCGAGCTCGGCGGTGAGCGCGCGCAGCCGGCGCCGGTTCTCAAACCAGGGCCGGTAGCGCTCCAGCTGCTCGGCTGAGAGGCGGCGGGTGACGGTCTTGCCCTCGACCTTGCGCGTCCAGGTCACATAAGGGCCGTGGAGCCTGGGCGGGTCGGCCTTGCAGGCGCAGTTGGGCTTGCCGCAGCGGTTCATCGCCACGTTGATCGTCCCCGGCAGGGCGAAGTCGATCTCGGCCAGCTCGGCGGCGAGCGCGCGCAGGCGGGACTCGGGGCTCTCGTTCATGGGTGACTCGCGATCCTACGTCGGTCTGTCCGATAGTAATTCTACTCTCGGATAGACCATGAGTCCCCGGGAGGGCGACCCCGCGGCGGCGATCGCCGCCTACGCCCCCGCCTCGCTCTCGACCGCGGCGGCGGCCTTCGCCCGCGCGGCGACGGCGCGGGCCGTCCCGCGGACACGGGAGCGCGCCAAGGCGCTGCTCTACGCCGCCGGCAGGCTGGCCCGCTTCGGCGAGTCGGTGGGCCTTGAGCCCTGCGCCGAGACGCTCCTGGCGGAGGCGAGCGTCGAGCGCTTCATCCTCACCGGCTGCCCGACGGTCTCGGCGGCGACGCGGCGCACCCTGCGCAGCAACCTGCGGGCGCTGGCCCGCGCCCACGAGGCTCCTCCCCGCCCCGGGCCGTCCCCGCTGCCGCGCGAGCGCGCCAAGGCGCCCTATGGGGAGGCGGAGATCGACGGCTACCTGCGCCTCGCCGACGCCCAGCCCACCGAGGGACGGCGGATGCGCGCCACGGCGCTCGTCTGCCTGGGAGCGGGGGCGGGCCTGGTCGGGCAGGAGCTGCGCCACCTGCGCGGGCGCGACGTGCTCGCCCGCTCGGGCGGGCTCGTGGTCTGCCTCGGCGGACGGCGGGCGCGCGTCGTGCCGGTGCTGGCCCGCTTCGGCGGGCCGCTGGAGGAGGCCGTCGCCTTCGCCGGGGAGGGCTACCTGCTCGGCGGGCGGGAGCCCGGCCGTCGCAACCTCAGCGACGCCCTGAACGCCGCCCTCTCGGCCGACCCCTCGCTGCCGCGGCTGGAGGGAGGGCGATTGCGGTCCACCTGGCTTTGCGAGTGCGCGGAGCTGATCGGCCTGCGGGCGTTCATGGACGCGGCCGGGCTGCGCTGCTCGCAGCGGCTCGGCGACCTGGTGGCCGAGCTGCCGGGGGCAGAGGAGGCCGAGGCGGTGGCGCTGCTCGGAGGGGGCCGTGAGGGCTGAGGCGAAGCTTCGGCGCCTTGAGGCGATCGTCGACGCCTCGGGCGTCGCCGCGCGCATCGAGGCGATGCTGCCGGTCGGCGCGCGCCCGCGCCAGCTGCGGGTGCGCACCCTGCTGGTAGGGATGCTGGTGGTCGCCACGGACGGGCGGCCCGCGCACCTGAGCCGGGTGCGCGAGGCGCTCGGGGCGCTGCCCGAGGCCGACAGGCGCAGGCTCGGCGTGATCGCCGCCTGGAGGTCGGGCCCCCACGAGCTCACCTACCGCCAGGTGGAGCGCACCTTCTCCCTCGTGGCGGGGGCGCTCGCCAAGGATGAGCCCGACGGGGAGCCTCCGAGGCGCTCGCAGGGGCGCTCGACGCCCTGCTGGAGGCGAGCGTCGAGGTCCGCGGGGAGCCCGGGACGAGCTCGGTCGCCGTCGACTGGACCGACCTGGAGTCCTTCTCCCGCCCACCGCCGAAGGGCGGCGAGGAGTGCGCCGACGGCGAGGCATCCTGGGGACACCGGCGCGGCAACTCCCCCGGCGGGCGCGACGAGAGCTTCTTCGGCTACTACCTGCAGGTGGTGACGATGGTCGGCGAGGAGCGTGGCCCCGCGGCCCCGGAGCTGGTGCGCCGGATCCAGATCGCCTCCTGCAAGGCCGACCCGCCGCCGGCGCTCGTGCCCGTGCTCGAACGGATGATCGCCGCCGGGATCCAGATCGGCGACCTTCTGGCCGACTCGGGCTACGCCCACCGGGTGGCGGAGCGCTGGGCGCTGCCGGTCCGCCGTCTGGGAGCCCGCCTCGTCCAGGACCTCCACCCCCATGACCGCGGCCCGAAGGGGACCCACATGGGGGCGATCCTGGCCAACGGCAACCTCTACTGCCCCTCGACCCCCGCCGCGCTGCTGGAGCTGGGGCCGCTCGCCCGCGGCGCCGCAGAGGCCGAGACGGCCGCCCACGACCGCAAGGCGGCCGAGCTCTCCGCCCACAAGCTCGGCCCGGTCGCCGGCCATGACGCCGACGGCTACCGCCGCGTCGGCTGCCCCGCCGCCCGCGGCAAGCTGCGCTGCCCGCTGCGGCCCGAGTCGATGGCGCTCGACCACACCCGCCCCGAGGTCTCAGGGCCGCCCGAGCACCCACCCACCTGCTGCTCCCAGCGCACGATCACGGTGCCGGCCCAGGTCAACGCCAAGACGGCGCAGAAGCACGATTACCCCTCGCCCTCCCACCGCCGCTCCTATGCGCGGCGCCCGGCGGCCGAGCGCGCCTACGCGACGATCAAGGACCCGGCCTCAAACGACATCTCAAGAGGCTGGTGCCGGCTGACCGGACTCGCGCCGATCGCGCTCTTCGTCGCAACGGTCCTCATCGCCCGCAACCTGCGGGTGGCCGACGCCTTCGCGGCGCGAGAGGCCGAGGATCAGCGACGGGCCGCAAATGGGCTCCCGCCCAGGCGGCGAAGGCGCCGCCGCAGGAGCGCCGGCGATCTGATCGACGCCGCGAAGGCGCCACCCTGAGGCCCGGCGGCGCCCGGTCAACCGATCCCTCGACGAAACGGGAGCTCCCGCTGCCCGGACCCCCGCGGGAAACGGTCAACTCGGCGCGGCCGGAGCCCACACCCCCTCGCCGGCCAGGGCCCGCATCCGGCCGAAGCCGTCGCCGGGCCGGCGTCCGGCGCAAACGTGAACATGAACGGAGGTCAAAGGTGAAGACCTCAAAAAATGCCCGGGGCGGGACTCGAACCCGCGAACTCCAGACGGAGTAGCGCCTTTTAAGGGCGCCGCGTTTACCAGTTTCGCCACCCGGGCACCGCGATGGTAGCCATGCGAAGGCTCTCCCGGGCCGGGCTCGGGCCGCCGCCCGCGCCGAAAAGCCCCGCGGAGGGCCGCTAAAAGGGCAGTAAATGTTGCCGGCGCGCAACTCGACCGTTGTTACCGTGTCTGGGGAGCACCGGACCACGCCTTCCCTGGAGGGACCTTGGAGGCTTCAGCACTAACGCACGCCAGTCGCCGCGGGCTCCTCGCCCGCCGCTCGCCGCTGCTCAAGCTCCAGGGCGACGAGAAGCTGATCGCGATGGCGCGGAACGGCAACCCGGGCGCCTTCGAGGCGATCGTCGACCGCTACCAGGGTCGCCTGCTCGGCTTCTGCCGTCAGATGCTGGGCTCGACCGAGGACGCCGAGGACGTCCTCCAGGAGGTCTTCGTCAACGCCTACCGGGCGATGCTCGCCGACGAGCGCGAGATCAACCTGCGTCCCTGGCTCTACCGGATCGCCCGCAACCGCTGCCTCAACCATCTGCGCAAACCGAACGCCGACGCGCAGGAATCGATGGACATGGTGCCCGAGGTGGATGCCGCCTCGACCGCCGAGAAGGTCCACAACCGCGAGGAGTTCCGCCAGATCCTCGCCGACGTCAACAAGCTTCCCGAGACGCAGCGCTCGGCGCTCCTGCTGCGCGAGATGGACGCGCTCTCCTACGAGGAGATCGCCGCCGCGATGGAGACGACGGTCCCATCGGTCAAGTCGCTCCTGGTGCGGGCGCGGATCTCGCTCGCCGAGGCGAGCCAGGCGCGCCTTTTGACCTGCGGCGAGGTGCGGGTCGAGCTCTCCGAAGCGGCCGAGGGGATGCGCAAGGTCTCGGCGGCCGCCCGTCGGCACGTGCGCGAGTGCGAGGAATGCGCCGACTTCCGCTCCCAGATCCGCTCCAACGAGAAGCTGCTGGCGGCGCTCTTCCCGGTTGCGCCGCTGCTCGCGTTCAAGGGGTTCATCGCCTCCAAGCTGGGGATCGGCGGCGGGTCGGCCGCCGGCTCGGCGGCGGGTGGCGCGGCGAGCGGGGCGGCGGCCGGC
>CAZEAV010000298.1:0-4262 GCA_964510215.1 uncultured Iamiaceae bacterium | reverse complement strand
GGACTGACCCGGATCCCTCCGGCAACGAAAGCAGCACCAGTGCGTCCCGCTCGACGGCCCCAGGACCGTCAGGAGGGGACGGGCGCGAAGCCACAGACGGTGCCTGGCGTCGAGGGTCCGCCGGGGAGTCCGGTCGTACGCCCCGCGCAGGCGAACACGGTGGAGCCGGTCTCGGCGACAGAGACCGAAATCGGCGCCTTCGTGTCCTTCGTGGTCGGCTCGAGTTTCAGGCCGGTGTCGACCAGTTTCCCGCTGTTGGGATCCAGGCGTCGCAGATGGAATGCATCGTCGATGCGGTAGACAGCACCGTTGCTTGCGACCGCCGGGGTCATCTGGCCGTCCAGGTCCTCGTTCCGGGTCAAAGGCGCGGACGGGGTGGGGGCCTTCACCCATCCCTGCGTCGCCGTCCAGGTCGCCGTGAGGTCGCTGTTGCTCCACGCCGCGAGAGTGCCACCTCCGCAGGTCACGTGCACCGAGGCGCTGTCGCCGGTGAGGCTCCCGTTGGTGACCGGCTTCCACCCCGAACCGGCCCATCGGGTCATCGACACCTTCGCCGGCGGCTGGTTCGCGGCCCCGCCCGCGGGGATGGTCGACGCCACGCTGCTCGCGTTGCTCCCGGGCTGTGTCGGCGCGTCGGGCGACGAGGAGTCCACCGCAACCTGGTACAGCTCCCCGTTCTGCATGCACGGCTCTCCGTGGCCCTGCAATTGCACGCGATCGATGACCTTGCCGGTGCCGTCGATCTCGACCACGTCGTCGGTGCCTCGGATCCACGCGTTCGTTCCGTCGAGTCCTACACACGCCGGTGCGGTCCCGCCCGCTTCGGTGGGCTCGTCATGCCACAGCTCAAGTTGCTTCACGAGTTTGCCGCCAGGCTCCCGGAGTTGCACGATGCCCGAATCCGACGAGCACTCACCTGCAGGCGGGTCGTCGTCGCAGCGCTCACCGGTCACGATGAACCCTTGCGGCCAGGACACAATCGCCATCGTCGACACGTTCAGCGTCTTCAACCCGTCCGGTGCCACGGCTGTTGCACCGGGCCCACCTGCGGGTATCCGCCGGATCGAGGCACCGCCGTCGGGCTGAATGGTCAGCACCCAGGCCGTGGTACCCGACAGGGCCGCTGCGCCCACGCCGGCGTCGCCCGGAAATGCCGACGCCGGCGTGGGCGCAGCGATCGTCGTGTGCTCGACCCCGGTGTTCGGTGCCGTGGAAGTATTCTGACTCCCAACGCTGACACCTGTCGTCGACCCGCAGCTCGCAACCAATAGCAGACCCGTTCGTGTTTGGGTGTGTGAACTGAAAAGCGTCGGTCTGTTGGTGTGTCCACCGCGTCGCGCATTGGGATTTTCATTAGATCCGATTCGGTGGTTCCTCCGCACCGCATTTCGATTCAGACTTCCGACCGGGTCCAGACACCGGAGCGGCCACCCTCCTTGCGCCACAGCGCCACGTCGGTGAGCGTTACCGACGGGTCGTCGGCCCGCAGTGCCGCCACCACGGCGAGCCCGGCCACACTGCACGCGGTGAGCGCTTCCATTTCGACACCCGTGGGAGCGACCACCTCTGTGACGGCCTCGATCTCCACCGCATTGCCGGCGCACGCCAGTCGCACCTCGATGCCCACCAGCCGAATCGGGTGGCACAACGGGATCAGATCCCAGGCGATCTTGGCCGCGCCGATCCCGGCGATCCGGGCGCCCTCGAGCACCTGGGGCCCCTCGGCGAGGGCCGCGGCGACATCCAGACGGCTCACCACCCGCCCCCTGGCATGGGCGATCCGTCGGGTCCATGCTTTCGCGGTCACATCCACCATCTGCGCCCGGCCGTGGGCATCCAGGTGGGTCAACTCGGGATCGGGCGGCACGCGCCGATTTTGCCACGAACCGCGGAGCGACAGCTGATCCGGCCCGAAGCAGGCTTTCGCATGCAAAACACCACCTTAGTGATCGTAAATGCAGGTTTTTACAGCTAGATTCCGTGCATGAGCTCGGAACTGAAACCTGGAGAAGCAGCGCGCCTGCTCGGGACGAGTGTCGACACGGTGCGTCGTTGGTGCGACGGCGGACAACTGGCCAGCCGGCGGGGGCCGGGTGGGCAGCGACTGATCGACGGGGCCGACCTGGCCCGTCTGCTCACCGAATCCGCGCCGGAACGTGGCGCCGCGGACGGACCGACGGTGGCCAGGAGCGCCCGCAATCGTTTCGCCGGCCTGGTCACCGACGTCCAGCACGACACGGTCACCGCCAAAGTGTCGCTGCAGGCCGGGCCGTTCCGCCTGGTGTCCCTCATGACGCGGGAAGCAGCCGACGAATTGGGGCTCGCTCCGGGCGTGCTCGCGGTCGCATCGGTGAAAGCGACGAACGTGGTGATCGAACTCCCGGCCTCCTCGAACCGATGAAGCGCTGGAACCGTGGAACGGTCTCGGGAGCGCTGGCCGCGGTGCTCGCCGTGGTGGTGGTCGCCTGTTCCTCCACCGGGTCACCGCAGGCCGAGACGAAACCGACCGCCGCATCGAAACCGTGCACCGTCGCACCGAGCGCGGGCGCGCCGAAAGCCGGCTCCGTCACCGGGTCGATCCGGGTGCTCGCCGCGGCCTCGCTGACCGGGGCTTTCGACGAGCTCGCGCACCGCTTCTCCGAACAGAACCCCGAAGCCAAGGTAGACGTCTCCTTCGGCGCATCGTCGTCGCTGGTCGAACAGATTCACCAAGGGGCACCGGCAGACGTCCTGGCCACCGCGGACACCACCACGATGGACACCGCCCTGGCGGCCGGCGACGTGACGCGTCCCGTCACGTTCACCTGCAACCGGATGACGATTCTGGTGCCGACCCACAACCCCGCGCACATCACCTCGCTCGCCTCTCTCACGCGGCACGACGTGCGTTTCGTGCTGTGCGCGGCGCCGGTGCCCTGTGGCAGGTTGGGACGCGAGGTCCTGCAACGTGCCGGGGTCCACGCCCAACCGGTCGGGTCCGAGAAGGATGTCAAGTCGGTGGTCGCCAAGGTGGCCCAGGGTGAGGTCGACGCCGGCATCGTGTACGTCACCGACGCGGAAGCAGCTGAGGGGAGCACCGACTCGGTGCCGATCCCGTCGTCGGACAACGTCGAGACGTCCTACCCCATCGCCGTGACCACCGGCGCCGACAACCCGACGGCGGCACGGGCATTCGGGCAATTCGTCCGCTCCCCGGAAGGCCAGCGCGTGCTGCACGCCAACGGGTTCGGCACGTGAGTGGGGTCCGCGCCGTTCCCACGCGTCGGAGACGTCGGCGCCGCAGTCGACTCGTGTGGATCCCGGCGGCCGCGGCGGCGGTGTTCGCCGGGTTGCCGTTGCTCGGACTCATCTGGCGGTCGCCGTGGTCGTCGTTGGGCACCCAGCTTCGAGCGCCCGGCGTGCTCAGCGCACTGCGCCTGTCGCTGGTGTGCTCGGTTGGGGCCACGGCCCTGGCGGTGGCACTGGGATTCCCGCTCGCCTGGGTCCTCGCCCGTCGCACGTTTCCGGGCCGGTCGCTGCTGCGCGCCCTGGCCATCCTGCCCATGGTGCTGCCCCCGGTGGTCGGCGGCCTCGCACTGCTGACCGCGTTCGGGCGGCGCGGGCTGCTGGGCCAGTGGCTGTACGACTGGTTCGGGCTCACCATCCCCTACACCACGTGGGCGGCGATCATCGCCGAAGCGTTCGTGGCCATGCCCTTTTTCGTGATCACCGTCGAAGCGGGACTGCACAGCCTGGACACCGCGTACAGCGACGCCGCCCACACCCTCGGTGCCTCCCGTGCGTACACGTTCACCCGGGTGACGGTGCCGCTGCTCGCCCCGTCGCTCGTCGCCGGGGCCGTGTTGTGCTGGGCCCGCGCGCTGGGCGAGTTCGGGGCGACCATCACCTTCGCCGGCGACTCACCCCACACCGACACCATGCCCCTGCAGATCTACCTGACGTTCCAGCAGGACCCCGGTGGCGCGCTCGTGCTCAGCCTGGTGTTGATCGTGGTGTCCGCTGTGGTGCTCGTCGCGCTGCGGTCGCGCTGGCTGGTGGGGTTGTCGTGAATGATCCGGGGACCCTCGAGGTGACGGCACGGTGCCGTCTCGGATCGTTCACCTTGGACGTGACGTGGTCGGCTGAGCGGGGCGAAACCGTCGCGTTGGTGGGGCCGAACGGTTCGGGCAAGACGACGCTGTTGCACGTGCTCGCCGGCATCCGCCCCCTCGAGACGGGGCGCATCGTGCTGGACGGCACGGTGCTGGAGGACCCCGCCGCGG
>CAZEAV010000297.1:352-4270 GCA_964510215.1 uncultured Iamiaceae bacterium | reverse complement strand
GCACATCGAGCTGACCCGGGACCTCGCGCTCCGCTTCAACACCCGCTACGGCGACACCTTCGTCGTTCCCGAGGGCGTCTACCGCACCTCGGGCGCCCGCATCATGGACCTGCAGCATCCCGAACGGAAGATGTCCAAGTCACTGGACTCTCCCCAGGGGACGGTGCTGTTGTCCGACGACGACGCCACGGTCGCCCGCAAGATCAAGCGGGCCGTGACCGACTCCGAATCCGAGGTCCGCTACGACCCCGAGACCAAGCCCGGCGTCTCGAACCTGTTGTCACTGCTCGGCGCCTGCACCGACACCGCCCCCCAGGCGCTCGCCGACGACTACGCGCGCTACGGCGACCTGAAAGCGGCCGCCGCCGAGGCGGTGGTCGAGTTCCTCGGCCCCGTGCGCGCCCGCCACGCCGAGTTGCTGGACGACCCCGGTCACCTGGTCTCGGTGCTCGCGGACGGGGCCGAGCGCGCAGAGGGGATCGCCCGGCCGGTGGTCCGGCGTGCCGAAGAAGCCATGGGATTCCTCGGACGGGCGAAACCCTGAACGCACCGGCGGCCGATTGGCCCTAACATTGGCAACATGTCCGATCCGGATCTCGCCGCCGACGCGCGGCAAACCCTGTGTGAGCTGCGCTCGGAGCTGCTCGCCCGAAACGACGAGTTGTCGGTGACCGCGACCGAACCGCTCGCCTACGACGACAACTTCGCCGATTCGGGACAGGTCGCTGCCGAATTGGGTGAGAACCAGTTGGCCATCGCCGCGAACACCGAACAGTTGACCGCCATCGACGCCGCAATCGCCCGGATCGACGCGGGCACCTACGGCGTCTGTGAAGTCTGTGGCCGACCGATCGGCAGGGCACGCCTGGAAGCGATACCGATGGCACGCTTCTGCATCGACCACGCCTGAGCGGCCCGTTGTCCGCGGCTCATCTCGTCAAGCGCTTCTTCGGATCGCTCCGCCCCGGTGGGCCGGCGGGAGCCGACGACGCTTGGGCCCGCAGCCACCTGGGTGAGCGTGAGATCGTGTTGTGGACCAGGATGCCCAGCGCGGACCGGCGGCACGCGGTCGGGGTCGCCCGCCGGGTGGAACGCGCGCTCGGCAACGAAGCGACGGATCCGGTGCTGGCGGCGGCACTGCTCCACGACGTGGGCAAGACCGCCTCACGTCTGTCCACCTACGGGCGAGTGGTGGCGACGTTGTCGGGCAAGGTCGCCGGCCGCGACATGGCGCTCGCCTGGACCGAGACCAGGGGCTTCACCCGCCGGGTCGGTCTGTACCTGGAGCATCCGCGCCTGGGTGGTGACATGCTCGCCCTGGCCGGTTCGGACCCGCTCACCATCGCGTGGGCCCGCGAACATCATCTCCCTGCCGAGGACTGGACCGTGCCGGACGAGATCGCACGGGTGCTCAAAGCCGCCGACGACGACTGATCACCGACGGGCGCGGGGGTGCGCGGCCGCCCAGGCCGCGAAGAGACGTTCCGTGGAGACCTTGGTGTAGATCTGGGTGGTCGACACCGACGCGTGGCCCAAGAGCTCCTGCACGGTCCTGATGTCCGCGCCATGGTCGAGCAGGTGGGTGGCACAGGAATGGCGCAGCACGTGCGGCGTGCAGCGTTCGCCCAACCCGGCCGCGTCCGCGTGACGGCGGATGATGCCCCAGAGCCCCTGCCGACTCAGGCGCCGCCCCCGGCGGTTCACGAACAACGCGGCGTCGTCGTCCCTCCTCGGGCGAGCCGGGCGCAGCGAACCCCTCGCGTCCGGGTCGAGCCAGGCGACGAGGGCGTCCTTGGCCATCCGACCGATCGGCACGACCCGTTCCTTGGAGCCCTTGCCCAGCACCCGCATCATGCGCTCCGCCAGGTCGACGTCGGCCAGCGACAGCCCGATGGTCTCCGATATCCGCAGCCCCGAGCCGTACATCACCTCGAGCACCGCCCGGTCCCGTCGAGCCACGACATCGTCGCCCACCACGGCCGCGAACAGCGATGAGATCTCGGCCTCACTCAGCGCTTTGGGTAGACCGCTCGGTGCGCTGGGCACCGCCACATCCGCCGCCGGATCCACCTCGAGCACGTCCTCGTCGCGTAGGAAGGCGTACAGCGATCGCACGGCCACCGCGCGACGCTTGCGGGTGGCGGCGGCCGCACCGCTCAGCATGCTGCTGTTGACGTACGCGACCAGGTCGGTTTCGTCCACCGCGTGCCACGTGATCCCGTTGTGATCCAACCACCGCAGATAGTCCGCGAGGTCCCGCCGGTACGCGGCCAGCGTCGACGCGGCCCGCCCGCGCTCGACCCGCAGGTACTCGAGGAACTCCTCGACCTCCACGGGGAAGTCCACCGGCTCGAGCGCCGGCGGTCTCCCCCGGCGACGCGCCGGCGCGGTCACCGGTTTCCGGTGTGGAGTGCCAGGATCAGTCCGAGTATCGACTTGGCGTCCACCAGCTCTCCCGACGCGATCAGATCCCAGGTCGACGCCAGCGGAACCCGTACCACCTCCATGGCTTCTTCCTCGGGCCCCTGCAGGTCCGCTCCCACCTCGATGAGCCCGGTGGCGAGAAACAACGTGGTGTGCTCGTCGGTGAAGCCGGGTGAGTTGTAGAACGCGGCGAGTTCGCACCACTCCTCGGCATCGAATCCGGTCTCCTCGATCAACTCCCGTCGGGCTGCGACTTCGGCGGCCTCGTCCTCCACATCGCGTTTTCCGGCCGGGATCTCGAGCAGGTTCGTATCCAGGGCAGCCCGGTACTGGCGCTCCAGCACCACCAGACCGGCGTCGTCGACGGCCACCACCGCAACCGCACCGGGGTGGCGCACGATCTCCCGCGCGACCACGGACCCGTCGGGCACCTCGACCGTGGCCCGACCGAGCTGCAGGATGTACCCGTCGTAGAGCAATTCGACCTCTCGACGGGTGAACCCCGGAGCAGTCACGTCAGTACCGGCGCGTCCGCGGCGATGCCGTCCACGGCACCTTTCGAAGGGGCATCGTCGGCGTCCAGATCGAACAGGTGCGGCCGCCGTCCCTCGGCGCGGGCGAGTGCCGCACCGACGAAGGCGGTGAACAGCGGAGCCGTCCGGGTGGGTCGGCTCTTGAACTCCGGATGCGCCTGGGTGCCCACCCAGAACGGATGGCCGGGCAGTTCGACGAACTCGACGAGTCGGTTGTCCGGTGACGTCCCCGAACACCGAAGGCCGGCTTCCTCGATCCGGGTGCGGAACCGTGGGTTGACCTCGAAGCGGTGACGGTGCCGTTCCGAGATCACCGTCTTGTGGTACAGCTCGGCCACCTGGGAGCCGGGCGCCAACTCTGCCACATAGGCACCCAGGCGCATGGTGCCGCCTTTGTCGGTGACCGCACGTTGGGTGTCCATCAGGTCGATGACCGGATAGGGCGTGTCCGGGTCGAACTCGGTGGAGTTCGCGCCTTCCATGCCCGCGGCGGTGCGCGCGTAGTCGATCACCATCACCTGCATGCCCAGGCACAGGCCGAGGCACGGGATCCCCCGTTCGCGGGCGAAGTGGGCGGCCGCGATCTTGCCCTCGACACCCCGTTCGCCGAAACCGCCGGGAATGACGATTCCGTCCAGGTCGGCCAGATGACCCGATTCCAGCAACGACGAGACGTCCTCGGCCTGGAGCCAGTCGACCTCGACCTTCGCCCCGTGGTCGAAACCGCCGTGCTTGAGCGCTTCGACCACCGACAGATACGCGTCCACGAGCGACACGTACTTGCCGATCAGCCCGACCCGTACCGGCTTGGTGGCCGCCTCCACCCGGGACAGCAGCCCTTCCCACTCCGTCATCTCGATCTCGGTGTGGTCCAGCCGCAGGATCGAACAAACCACATCGTCGAGTCCTTCGGCGTGGAGCATCACCGGAACCTCGTAGAGGGTCTCCGCATCGGTGGCGT
>CAZEAV010000297.1:0-342 GCA_964510215.1 uncultured Iamiaceae bacterium | reverse complement strand
ACGACCCCACGTATCGGCACATCGCAAAGTGACGAGATCTTCTCCTTGAGCCCGTCCGAGATTGCGAATTCGCTGCGACACACGATCACGTCGGGCTGGATGCCACGCCCACGCAGCTCGGTGACCGAATGCTGGGTCGGCTTGGTCTTCTGCTCACCCGAGGGGCCGATGAACGGGATCAGCGTGACATGGAGGTAGCAGACGTTGTCCCGTCCGACGTCGAGTCGGAACTGACGGATCGCCTCCAGGAACGGCAGGATCTCGATGTCGCCGACCGTCCCGCCGACCTCGGTGATCACCACGTCGGTGGCGTCGTCGCCCAGGGCCGTGATCCGCCGCTTG
>CAZEAV010000296.1:0-4283 GCA_964510215.1 uncultured Iamiaceae bacterium | reverse complement strand
TACCTGGGGCTGCCGAGCGTGCACACCGACTACTGGGACCCGTTCTTCCAGGCGTGCGAGGAATGCAATTTCGCGATCCACATGCACATCGGGTCATCCTCCAAGATGCCTTCGACATCGTCGGATGCTCCCGCGCTGGTTGGTTCCACGCTCACCTTCATCAACTCGGCCCTCAGCATGATCGACTGGATCATGTCCGGGGTGTTCGTGCGTTTCCCCGGACTGGAGGTCTCCTATGCCGAAGGTCAGATCGGCTGGATCCCCTATGTGATGGACCGCGCCGACAAGGTGTGGGAGGACAACCGCGGCTGGGGCGGCGTGGCCGACAAGGTGCTCGAACCACCGAGCCATGTCTTCCGCGAGCACGTCTATCCGTGCTTCTTCGACGACCCCCACGGCCTGCAGATGCTGGACGCCATCGGTGTCGACAAGGTCGTGTACGAATCCGACTACCCGCATTCGGACTCGACCTGGCCCGACACCCGCAAGGTCGCCGAAACCCAGATGGCGCACCTGCCCGACGACGTCGTCACCAAGATCGTGCGGGGGAACGCCCGCAAGCTCCTCCGGCTCGACGGTTGAGTCCCCGTCCCGCACGGTGAGACGGTCCGTGCATCCGACTTCGTCGTGAACATCGACCGCGAGAGGTGACCAGCATGGCAAGCAAGGTCGGCGACGGCCCGTTCCGTCAACTCATCGGTGGCGCGTTCGTCCAGGGCGGAGACGGGACCTACCCCGTCGTGAACCCGGCGACCGAGCAGGTCGTCGCCGAGGCGCCCGAGGCGTCCGCCGCGGACGTCGCGGCCGCGGCCGCAGCGGCCAAGAGCGCCCAACCGGCGTGGGCCGCGATGAAGCCGGCCAAGCGCGCCGCGCTGTTGGGCAAGGTCGCCCGCCGCATGTTCGCCGAGATGGCCGACTTCGTACCGCTGGTCATCGCCGAAACCGGGGCGACCCTGCGGGTCGGCTCCCAGATGCAGGCCCCGGCGTGCGCGAGTCGGTTCGCGTACTACGCGGAAGCGGGTCGCCGGACCCTGGACGAGCCGCTCCTTCCCCAGGCCATGCCCGACACGCCCCTCGCTCCCGGGGGGTTGATCTCCTCGGTCGTGCATCGGGCGCCCGTGGGGGTGGTGGCGGCCATCAGTTCCTACAACTTTCCCATCACCAACATGGCCGGCAAGGTCGCGCCGGCGCTCGCGGCCGGCAACACCGTGGTCGTCAAGCCGGCCCCTCAGGATCCGTTGAGTTGCCTGGAGGTGCTGCGCATCTGTCACGAAGAAGGGATTCCCGACGGCGTGGTCAACATCGTCACCGGATCGTCCCCGGAAACCGGTGCCGCGTTGGTGTCCTCTCCCGACGTGGACATGGTGAGCTTCACCGGATCGTCCGCGGTGGGGGTGCGCATCCAGACCGAGTGCGCCCGGACCATGAAGCGGAGCCTCATGGAGCTGGGGGGAAAGGGCGCCGCCCTGGTGCTCCAGGACGCGGATGTGGCCAAGGCGGTCACCGCGCTGGCGAGTGTCTGGGGTTTCCACTCGGGCCAGATCTGCACGGCTCCCACCCGGGCGATCGTCCATGCTTCGCGCTACGACGAGGTCGTGTCGGGCCTCCAGGCCGCCGCGGAGACCATGACCATCGGTGACCCGCTGGACAAAGCCACCCTCGTGGGGCCGGTCATCAGCGACGCCCACCGCGCACGTGTGGAAGGCATGCTCACCGAAAGTGTCACCGCCGGCGCCGAGGTACTCGTGGGCGGGGAGCGGCCCGCGATCGACCCGGGGTTCTATGTGCCGCCGACGTTGCTGGCGACCGACAACGCCAACCCCGGAGCCCGTGAGGAGTTCTTCGCACCGGTCATCGTGGTGATTCCCTTCGATGACGTCGATCAAGGGGTGGCGATCGCGAACGATTCGCCCTATGGGCTGTACGACTACGTGTTCACCGAGGACGCGTACACCGGGTATCAGGTCGCGCAACGGCTCGAAGCCGGCAATGTCGGTCTGAACACGGCCCAACGCAACATGGAGGCCCCGTTCGGCGGCTTCAAGATGAGCGGGATCGGCCGCGACGGCGGCGTGTTCGGCATGCACGCGTACAGCGAGATGCAGACGATCGTGTGGTCGAGTTGATGGCCCGGCGGCCCCGAAGTGACGCGTCCCTGCGCCACCGCGAGAAAGGATCTGCATCATGAGAGGCATCGTCTTCCTCGGCACCGGCCGGGCCTCCTACACCGAGGATCTGGAACTCGCCCGTGCCGACCCCGCCCCGGGTCGGGTTCTGGTCCGGACCCAGGCTGCGGGGGTGTGCCACAGCGATGTGAGCGTCATCAACGGGACGATTCCCTGGAAGCCACCGGCGGTGCTGGGCCACGAGGGTGCCGGCATCGTCGAGGCGGTCGGCGACGGGGTCCGCCGGGTGAAGCCCGGTGACCACGTCGTGGTGTCCACGCTCGCCAACTGCGGGGTGTGCTCGAAGTGCCAGCGGGGTCGCCCCACCGAGTGCCGGTCGTCGATCGGCCTGGCGACCAAGCCGTTCCTGTACCAGGGGGAACCCGCGTCGAACTTCGCGGCGACCTCCAGCTTCGCGGAACTCATCACGGTTGCCGAGGTGCAGGCGGTGAAGATTCCCGACGAGGTCCCTTTCACCTCGGCGTGCCTGATCGCCTGCGGGGTGCTCACCGGCGTCGGCGCGGTGCTGAACACCGCGGAGGTCGAGCCGGGCGACACCGCCGTGGTGTTCGGGGTCGGCGGTGTCGGGCTGAACGTGATCCAGGGGTTGCGGATCGCGAATGCCGGACGGATCATCGCGGTGGACACCGAACCCAGAAAGCGTGACCTGGCGCTGGCTTTCGGGGCCACCGACTTCATCGACGCCACACAGACCGACGCGGTGGAAACAGTCCGGGAGTGGTTCCCCTATCACCCCAAGATGGTCAAAGGTCCCCTCGGTGCGGGCGGTGTGGACTGGGCATTCGAGTGTGTGGGCAGCACCGAGTTGTTGGCCCAGGCACTGTCGGTGCTCGACTGGGGTGGCACCGCGGTGGAGGTCGGCGTGCCCGGGTTCAGCGACGAGGTCGCCTTGCCGGCAGTGGATCTCGTGCAGGTCAGCCGCACCGTCAAAGGTTCGCGTTACGGGGGTTCCCGCCCCCAGCACGACATTCCGCTCTACTCGCAGTGGTACCTGGAGGGCAAGTTGCTGCTGGACGAGTTGGTGACCGAGGTGTACCCGCTGCCCGAGTTCGCCACCGTCATCGCGGACATGGAGGCGGGCAACCTCGCCCGAGGTGTACTCGAGTTCTGATGAGCCTGCCCGACTGGTTCCACGAGGCCGCGGCCAGGGTCAACAACTGGGGCCGCTGGGGAGCCGACGACCGGATCGGCACACTCAATCTGATCACGCCGGACGTGGTCCGGCGTGCAGCGGCGAGCATCCGCACCGGGGAGCGGTTCTCCCTCGCCTGGCCGCTGTCTTTCGAAGGGGACCTGCAACGGGGCAACATCCCCGGACGCAGCGTGCTGCGAACGATGACCGCGATCGACGAGCCGATGCTCGGTGACCGCTCGCTGTTCTGTACGAGCGACGACGTCGTCACCATGGGACTGCAGGTGGCGACCCACTGGGACGGCCTCGCCCACGTGTCCTACGCGGGCCGCCTCTACAACGGCGTCGACCCCGCCACGATCACCGCGCGTGGGGCGACCGAGCTCGGGATCGAGCATGTGGAGACACTGGTCTCCCGCGGCGTGCTGCTGGACGTGGCCCGCACAAAGAGCCTCGATCGTCTGGATGCGGGCTACCCGGTCAGTCCCCAGGATCTGGACGATGCCGCGGCCGCGGCGAATGTCACCCCTGCATCCGGGGACATCGTGTTGGTCCGGACCGGGCAGATGAGCCATCTGCGCACCCGTCGGCCGGACCGTGATGCCTATGCCATGGAGTCCTCGGGCATCTCCTGGCGCTGTGCGGAATGGTTCCACACCCACGAGGTGGCTGCGGTCGCCGTGGACAACCTCACGTTCGACACGTTCCCGCCGTCGGAACCCGACGCGTTCTTTCCGGCGCACCTGCTGCACATCGTGGAGATGGGGCTCACCCAGGGCCAGAACTGGGACCTGGATGCGCTCGCGGACGCTTGCGCGGCAGACGGCCGCTACGACTTCTTCCTGGACGCGTCGCCGTTGCCGTTCACGAACGCGGTGGGCTCGCCGGTCAATCCGGGGGCCATCCGGTGTCACGATCGCGTCGAGCCAGTCGCTCGACCACGGCGACGCAGGGGTGGCGCACCC
>CAZEAV010000295.1:0-4303 GCA_964510215.1 uncultured Iamiaceae bacterium | reverse complement strand
TGAAGATGGCCCGCACCTTCGGGTCGTTGTTGATCACCTCGAGCGCGCCGGCCATCACCTCGGCGTTCGCGCCGCCGCCGATGTCCAGGAAGTTCGCCGGCGAGCCGCCCACCTGGTTGACGATGTCCACGGTCGACATGGCCAGCCCGGCGCCGTTCGCGATGACCCCGACCTCGCCGTCGAGGCCCACATACTGCAAGCCCTTGGCATGGGCCGCCGCTTCACGTTCGTCGCGTTCCTGGGTGGCTTCGTATTCGTCCCAGTCGTGGCGGAACGACGCGTTGTCGTCCAGGGTGACCTTGGCATCCAGGGCATGCACCCTGCCGTCTGGGGTGAGGATCAGCGGATTCACCTCGCACAGGTCCGCGTCGCCCTCGGTGAACGCGGTGTACAGCTTGGCGAGCAGTTCCACGGCGCCGGCCTCGGCTTCGGGGTCGAGCTTCGCGGCGGCCACCCAGCCCCGCAGCGTGGCGTCGTCCAGGCCGACGGCTGGGTCGATCCAGATCTTGGCGATCGCGTCGGGATCGGACTCGGCCACGGTCTCGATCTCGACACCTCCCTGGGCCGACAGCATCCCCAGGTGCTTCTTCGCGGCACGGTCGAGCGTGAAGCTGGCGTAGTACTCCTCGGCGATGTCGGAAGCCTTCTCGATCCACAGGCGCTTGACGACATGGCCTTTGATGTCGAGGCCGAGAATGTCCTCCGCGTGGCTACGGGCCTCATCGGTGTTCGCCGCGAGCTTCACGCCGCCGGCTTTGCCGCGCCCACCGACCTGGACCTGGGCTTTGACCACCACCGGGTAACCGAGACGGTCCGCGACCGCCACGGCGTCGTCCACGGTGTCGGCGATGTCGCCGGGCGACACCGCGATGCCGTAGCCGGCGAAGAACTGCTTGCCCTGGTATTCGAACAGGTCCATGGGGTATCTCCCTTTGGCTCAGGAACGGTCGGGACTCGCGCGGCGTGCGTCCAGTTCGCCGGCCAGCCATTCGGTGACGGAGGCCATCGCGGCCCCCGGGGTGAACACCCGTGCGACGCCGAGGTCGGCGAGACGGGGAATGTCGTCGTCGGGAATGATGCCGCCGCCGAACACGACGACATCGTCGAGGTCCCGGGCACGCAATGCCGAGACGAGATGGGTGAAGAGGGGTTCGTGCGCGCCGGAGAGCACCGAGAGCCCCACCGCATCGGCATCTTCCTGCAACACGACCTCGGCGATCTCCTCGGGCGTGGCGAACAGACCGGAGTAGATCACCTCGAAACCGGCGTCGCGCAAGGCGCGGGCGATCACCTTGATGCCACGGTCGTGACCGTCCAGACCCGCTTTCGCGACCACGACTCGGTAGGTGCGCTCCACGGTGAGCGATACTAGGCAGGTGTCGGCGAGCCATGAACATTCCCACCGATCCCGCTCCACACGATGAGCCCGGTCGAACGCTCGTCGTTCCGGGCCGGTCGCACGATGATCATGTCCCTGGTCGTGATCGCCATCGCCGTGGCCGTGCTGTGGGGGGCGAGCGTGTTGCTCACCAACCGGCACAACGCGCGCGTCGTCACCGATTCGGGCGGCAAGGTGGAGTTGGGCAAATCGTCCAAGCTGGTGGCCCAGTTCGAGCGGGGCGGTGACATTCCCATGTATTTCCCGGACGTTTCGGGGAACGCGCAGCGGGCCGTCTACCTCACCCATGCCGGCGGACACGCCGCGAAAGGCTGGTCGGCGTTCCTCGCTCAGGTCCCCGGGGAAACCTCGTCGTGCCAGTGGACGTGGAATCGCAGCGACCGCCGGTTCGACGCGTCGTGTGACCCGAACCGCCATGCCGACGCCCGTGGGACCGGCCTGGTGCACTATCCCGTCGAGGTCGTGCGCGGCAAGGTGCAGGTCGACCTGGGCAAGGGCACCCGGACGTCCACCGCGGCCGGCTGACCGGGTCGGCCGGAGATGCCGGAGGCCACCCGTCGATGCGTGGCGTCGACCACGGTGCAGGTGCCGGTGAGAATCGCGGACGTCGGCGGCTGGAGCGACACCTGGTTCGCCGGTTCGGGCGCGGTGTGCCACCTGGGGGTCGGCCCCGGCGTGACCGTGGACGCCGAGGTCCGTGAAGGCCCGCCGACACCGCGCCCGGTGCGGATCGTGGCGCCCGACATCGACGCGGACGTTCGCTGTGGGCCCTCACCCGGGAAGGGTTGGGCCGCGCCGGTCCCCGCGCGCCATCCGCTGCTGGAACATGCGGTGGCCGCGGTCGCATCGACCCATCCGACGCCGGGGCCGATCACCGTCCACGTTCGGTCCGCGGTACCGCCCGGGGCGTCGCTGGGCACCTCGGCCGCGGTGATCGTGGGAGTGATCGCGGCGATGGAACGCGTCCTGGGAGCAACTCCCGACGACGCCGATGAAGCGATGCGCAGCTCGGTGGCCAGCCTCGCCCACACAGTGGAGACCGACGCGGCGGGACGCGAAGCCGGGGTGCAGGACCACTGGGCGGCGGCGTTCGGTGGCGCACAGCTCCTGGAGATCGACTCGTACCCCGAAGTGGCCCGCCGCCCGCTCCGGGCGGACGCGGGTGTCGAGGGGGCCGTTGCCGAGCTGGTCGTGACCGTCGCCCTCGGCGCGCACGACTCCTCGGCCATCCACGCGGCGGTCATCGACGCGGTGGCGGCACGGGACCGCGAAGCCCGGAGCGCGTTGGACGCGTTGGCTGCGGCCGCCCACGACGCGGCCGCAGCGCTGGAGCGGGTCGATCTGGCCGGCTGGGCCGAGGTGCTCATCCGGGCGACGGATACCCAGCGTCGGCTCCACCCCGCGTTGGTCGGCCCGGCCCACACCCGGGCCATCACCGACGCCCGTGACCACGGCGCGATCGGCTGGAAGGTGAACGGTGCCGGCGGTGCCGGCGGGTCGGTCAGTGTCGTGTTCGCATCGCCCGGTGACGCACAGGCCTTTGCCGCGCACGTGGCGGCGCACCGCCCGGGCTGGACGATCTGTCCGATGCACCTTGCTCCGGGGATCACCCCCGTCGACGAGGTGAGAGGCTGAGCGCGGCGACACCACGCGGCGACCGCGGCACCGGACGGATCAGTCCGCCAACGCGGTCGCGATCCTCTGCGCCATCTTCGCCACGGCGGCCGGTGTCGGGACACGCGCCCCGGGCCGGCGCGCCTGGGCACTGACCAGCAGGCCCACGTCGCCCTTGGCCGCAGCCACCCGGGCGAATGCGCCCGGCGGATTCCCCGGCAGCGCCCGGGCCTTGCCCACCCCGAGACCGGCGTTCGCGTCGATGAAGGTGAGCGCGGTCGCCCGGCCGGCGCGCGCGGTCAACTGGTCGGCGAACCCGGCGAGCGCGTGCCCGTGGGGAACGCCGAGGACGACCAGGTCGACCCGAAGGTCGTCCACCGCATATCGGCAGGTGATCCGGACACTGTCGGATGTGGGAAGACCGTCGCCGACCACCCCCTGGGAGGCGGCGGTACCGCTGCGGAACGGCAGGATCGTCGCGTTGCGGGCCACGGTGGACGGCCGCAGGGCGGATGCGGGCAGGGTGAGCGGGCATTCCGCCCCGCCGGTGTCGACCCGCCGTGCCAGATCCCGGAGCTGGCCGAGTTCGATCCCCCGGTCCGCCGTCGCCCCGCAACCTGCGAGGAGCGTGGCCACGACCGTCGCAACCAGCAGCGGCCCGGCCGCGCGCATCGGCGCGCGCCGCTTCTTCAGGCACGGTGACCGCACCGGATCGGCCCCGGCGCCACTCGCTCGGCTCACCGCTTTTCCAACGGAGCCCAGGCCAGCAGGAGCTGCTTCTCGCCGAGACCGGCGAAATTGACCCGCGCCTCGGCTTTGTCGCCTGCGCCCTGCAGTGCGATCACCACGCCGTCGCCGAAGGTGGGGTGGTGCACGTCGTCGCCCACGGCGAGACCCATGGCTTCCGAACCGCTCCGGGTGGGCCCGGCCGGCGTCGGCATCGAACCGCCACTGCCGCCGCCTCCCGACGACCCTGGGGCGGATCGGATTGGGGTCCGCTCGCCACCGATGCGGCGGTAATCGCTCCAGTTGGAGTGACGGTCACCCGATCCGTCGACGACCTGCACGAGCTCGTCCGGGATCTCCTCGGCGAAGCGGCTGGGCGGGTTGTACTGGGTCGACCCCCACAGGGTGCGGGCCCAGGCATGGCTCAGGATGAGCCGTTCCCGTGCCCGCGTGATGCCCACATAGGCGAGGCGACGCTCCTCTTCGAGCTCCCGGGGTTCACCGAGTGACCGGAGATGGGGAAACACGCCGTCCTCCATGCCGACCAGGAACACCACCGGGAAT
>CAZEAV010000294.1:0-4316 GCA_964510215.1 uncultured Iamiaceae bacterium | reverse complement strand
CACCACCAGCGGCCCGACTGGCACGCGGAAGGCCCGCCCGACCCGGTGGCCTGCCCGCGCGGCCCCGGGGGCGGCGGGCCGGTGCGGAGGCCCTGGTGCTGTGGTCACAGCACTAGCATCACCGCCATGGAAGACACCGCAACCAAGGTCGGCGACCGCCTGTACTTCCGTCAACTCCTCGCCGGCATGGACCTGGCCGACGGTGACCCCGTCGCCACCCAGATGGTCAACTTCGTGTACCTGATCGGCGACCGCACGACCGGAGAGGCCGTCGCCGTGGACCTCGCCTACGACGTCGCCGGCGCACTGGACCTGCTCGAGGCCGACGACATGACCCTCGTCGGCACGCTCGCCACGCACTTCCACCCCGACCACGTGGGTGGCTCCCTCGGCGGGCATCCCATCGAGGGGATCGCGGAACTGCTGGAACGCGTCGATGTCCCCGTACACGTGCAAGCCGACGAAGCCGAGTGGGTCACCAAGGCCACCGGCGTCGACGCCGCGCACCTTTCCACCCACGACAGCGGCGCCGTCATCCAGGTCGGCCAGATCCCGATCACGTGTATCCACACGCCGGGGCACACCCCGGGCAGTCAGTGCTTTCTCGTGGAAGGGCGCCTGGTCGCCGGCGACACGCTCTTCCTGAACGGCTGCGGCCGCACCGATCTGCCCGGTTCGGACCCCGAGGCCATGTACGAGTCGCTCACCACGAAGCTCGCGAAGGTCGCCGACGACACCGTGCTGTACCCCGGCCATCTGTACTCGGAGAAACCATCCGCGCCCATGGGCGAGGTGCGGGACCGCAACATGGTGCTCCGCCCGACTCCGAAGGACGAATGGCTGCGCATCTTCACCTGAGGCGGGGCACCGCCAGCCGGGTGATGCCCAGGCGCTCCTCCACCATGGCCACGTAATCCTCGGAGGAATCGGCGAGCACGGCGCGCCGGCCGGTGGCACGCGCCACCGCCCCCGTGGTCCCCGACCCACACATCGGATCCAGGATCAGATCACCTGCCACGGTCGCCATCCGCACCAACGGGTCATACACCTTCTCGGGCTTCTGGGACGGGTGGCCGGTCTGTTCGGCCTTCCCGACGAATCCCACCAGCAGCGCCGATTCGATGACGCTCGGCGGGCCGGGAAGATACCGCAGCTTGCCCGCGCGCTGCTTCGCGAGCTGCGCCTCGTTCAGGAACGCCTCAGGATGCATCACGCCGTCCGCCCGTTTCAGGTGCAGGCACGTCATCTGCGCGCTGCGCCAACCGCGAATCACCGACGGGTTGTTCTTGTAGTACCAGGTCAGCCACGCTTCCAAGGCGAGCGGCCCGGGAAGGCGGTCCACGAATGCGGCCACGATCTCGGGAAACCCCCACAGATACACATGCGGGGCGGCCTGGCCGGCGGCGGCCAGCAGACCGGTCACGTATTCCGTGTAATCCTCACGCACCCCGCCGACACCCTTGTTGTACCAGGGGTCGAGCATCACACACGTCGCCTCGGGCAGCCGGCCGGCCGTCGGCTCCGACGAGTTCGTCGACCACAGAGCAAGGGTCTCGGCCACGTCCATCGGCTCCAGCACGACCGCGCCGTCTGCGGCGAGACGATCCGCGAGCTCGGTGGCGAAGTCGGTCGACTCCTCCCCGGCGGGATCGCTCACCGCGACCCGGCCGGGACCGGATCAGTCATACATGGCCTCGATCTGGCCCGCATAACGCGCGTTGATGCCGCGGCGCTTCAGCTTGGAGGTCGGCGTGAGGACGTCGGTATCGGGCAGCCATTCGTCACCGAGCAACGTGAACTTCTTGACCTGCTCGGCATGGTTGAACGGCTCCATGACCCGGGCCAGCGAGGCCTCCACCTCTGCGCGGGCCTCCGGCGTCTGCGCCAGGGTATCGAGATCGGTGGGCAGGCCGTGGTCGGCCGCCCACACCGGTGCGTAGTCCGGATCGAGCGTGATGAGCGCGGACACGAACTTGCGCTTGTCGCCGACCACACACGCCTGCCCGACGAGGGGGATGTCCTTGATGGCCGCCTCCAGATTCGACGGCGAGATGTTCTTGCCGCCCGCGGTCACGATCAGTTCCTTCTTGCGGTCGATGATGCGCACGTACCCGTCGTCGGAGATCACCCCGATGTCACCGGAATGCAGCCAGCCGTCCGCATCGAGTGCCGCGGCGGTCTTGTCCGGCTCGTTCAGGTAACCGACGAACACGTTGCCGCCGCGTACGAGGATCTCGCCGTCGGGCCCCAGGACACATTCCTCGCCCACGATCGCAGGGCCGACCGTGCCCGGTCGGATCCGGTACGGCGCCCAGTTCATCGGCCCGGTCGACTCGGACATGCCGTAGATCTCGGTGAGAGGCACGCCGATGCTGCGGAACCAGCCCAGCAGTTCGGCCGACATCGGCGCCGCGCCGGTCACCGCGATCTCGAGTTCGTCCAGGCCGACCGCGGCGCGGACCGGACCGAACGCGACCGAGTCGAGGAACTCCCACGTGGCCTCGTCGGTTTCGGTCGCCTCACCCCAGGCGCGGCGCAGCGCGATCGGCCCGGCAGCCGCGACGCCCTCATTGAACTGGGCGAACTGCTCGGCGTCGGCGGCGAGCTGCGCGTTGATGCCGGCGTGGATCTTTTCGTACACCCGGGGCACCCCGAACATCATGTTCGGCCGCACGCTCCTCAGGGCCGCGGGGAGTTCGGCGGCATCCGCGACCGGCGTGATCTCGAACCCCATCGCAAGCATCATGTAGTGGCTGACCATCCGCTCGGCGATGTGCGCCATGGGCAGATAGGACACCACGCGCCACGGGACCGGTTCGATGTCGATCGTGCGGCGCAACGATTCCAGCGTCCAGCAGACGTTGCGGTGGGTGAGCATGACCCCTTTGGGGCTGCCGGTGGTGCCCGAGGTGTAGATGACGGTCGCGAGATCCTCGGGCGAGACCGCGGCGGCCGCCACTTCCAGGTCGACGGGATCGTGGGCGACCAGGTCGGCGTAGCGGTGGATCGACTCCGACGTCTCGGGCATCGGATCGATGATCGCCACCTCCCGCAGCGACGGGAGCTGGGGCCGCGCCGCGTCGACGACCGAAAGGAAATCGGCATCGCCCACCACGGCAACCGTGGCCCCACAGTGGCCCGCCACATAGGCGACCTGTTCCATCGAGGACGAGTTGTAGATGGAGATCGGGGTGGCGCCGCACAGCGTGACGGCCAGGTCCACCACATGGAACTCGATCTGGTTCCGGACCAACATGACCACCCGGTCGCCTTTGCGCACGCCGAGTGAGGCGAGGCCCGCAGCGCAACGGGCCGCCAGGTCACCGAGCTGCGCGAACGTGAGCGAACCGGGCTGTTCCGCCGGAGCCGACAGGGCGACCTGGGCGTCGAAATCCGCCACGGCGTCGACGAGCATGCGGGCCACGGTGCGGCCCTGCACCGCGGCGTCGATCTCCGCCGCCACGCTGGCCCGTTGGTCGGTCTGGTTGCTCACTCGTCCCTCCAGGGTCACAATCGGTTGGTCACAGGCAAGGTCTCTCGTCACCGCCATCGTGTCGAACAGTCGTTCCGGGCGCTGCCGACGTCGTTCAAGGGCCGTCGTCGTTCAAGGATAGAGGGCCGAGGCAATAAGGTTGCCCGAGTGACGTTGTTCGCGTCGATCCCGAGCCCGGCCGACAACGTCTGGGACATCCACATCGGAAGCTTTCACCTGCCCCTGCACATCTACGGGCTGATGATCGCGCTGGGGGTGCTGGCCGCCATCTGGCTGGCGCGTCGCCGTTGGGCATCCTGGGGCCACGACCCGGATCTGGTGATCGACATCGCGTACTGGGGCGTCCCCGGCGGACTCATCGGGGCGCGCATCTATCACGTCGCCACCGACTACAACCGCCTGTACGTCCACAACTTCTGGGGGATGTTCAAGATCTGGGACGGTGGTCTCGGCATCCCGGGCGGCATCCTCGGTGGCGTCCTGGCCGGGTACATCTGCGCCCGCCGGCACCATGCACCGGTTCCGGACCTCCTCGACATGGTGGCACCCGCGCTGCCCCTGGCCCAGGCGATCGGACGGTTCGGCAACTACTTCAACCTGGTGCTCTACGGCCGGCCCACGACCCTGCCCTGGGGACTGCATATCGACGCCGCGCACCGCAAGCCGGGCCTCATCGGCTTCACCACCTACCAGCCCACGTTCGCATACGAGGCGCTGTGGAACCTGGGCCTGATGGCCGTGCTGTTGGCCATCGACCGCCACCGCGGTACCGGGAAACAGCTGTCGCCGTGGACGGTGCGCTGCGCGTACGCGTTCTTCGCGC
>CAZEAV010000293.1:0-4325 GCA_964510215.1 uncultured Iamiaceae bacterium | reverse complement strand
CGACAACCAGTTGCGAGGTCGCTCGGGGCGTCAGGGCGACCCGGGGGAGAGCCGGTTCTATCTGTCCCTCGAGGACGAGTTGATGCGACTGTTCGCCTCGGGTCCGGTGAGCCGCATCATGGACCGGGCCTTCCCCGATGACGTGCCACTCGAAGCCAAGATGGTCACCAAGGCGATCGAGCGGGCCCAGAACACCGTGGAACAGCGCAACGCCGAGATCCGCAAGAACGTCCTCAAGTACGACGAGGTGATGAACAACCAGCGCAAGGTGATCTACAAGCGCCGGGATCAGATCCTGGAGGATGCGGACCTGCGTGAGGAGGGCCTGCAGTTCCTCGCCGAGACCGTCGAGTCGCTGATCGGCACCTACTGTTCCGCGGAGTTCCACGAGGACTGGGACTTCGAGGGCCTCGTCACCGAGGTCGACACCTACTGGCCGACCACGCTCTCCGAGGACGATCTGTCTTCGCTCACCGAGACCGACGAGATCTACGAGGCCCTGATGGGCGAGGCCACCGGTTACTTCGAGGAACGGGAGGCCACGTTCGGCGCAGACGCGATGCGAGACATCGAGCGTCAGGTGATGCTGCAGATCATCGACGCCAAGTGGCGGGATCACCTCTATGAGATGGACTACCTCCAGGAAGGCATCCACCTCCGCGGTCTGGGTCAGAAGGACCCGTTGGTGGAATGGCAGAGCGAGGGCTACGCGATGTTCGGCGAGCTGATGGACGCCATCGCGGACGATTACGTCAAGTATCTGATGCGGGTGCAGGTGGTCGTGGAGGAACCGCGCCGTCAGGCCCCGGAGGAGATGGAGTACTCCTCGGCCGAGGACGCCGTGGGTTCGGACGCGGTCCTGGCCCAGGCCGCCCGGCTGCAGGCCGCCCAGACCGGTCAGGAGCCGCCACCGGAGTTGGCCACCATGGACGAGCCGGTGAACACCCCGGTGGTGAAGTCCGAATGGGACAAGACGCCCCGTAACGCGCCCTGCCCCTGCGGGTCGGGTCGCAAGTTCAAGCAGTGTCATGGAGCCGCGTGAGCGGACACCGGCTGTATGCGTGACTATTCCGACGACCTGAGCGACGCCCGCCGCCGGCTGGACGAGGCCGCCCAGTACCTGCGGATCGACGCGTTGCGCGCGCGGCGGCCCCAACTGGAGGCCGAGGCGTCCCGAGGAGACCTGTGGGATCACCCCGACCAGGCCCGCGCGGTGACGGCCGAGTTGGCGTCGCTCACCGACGACCTCGCGGTCCATGACGGGCTCCACCAGCGCATAGAGGATGCGGCGACGCTCGTCGAGTTGGGTCGCGAGGAACACGACGACTCCGTCGTCGCCGAGATCGACGCCACGCTCGCCGAGGTGTCGGCCGCATTCGACGACCTGGAACTTCGCAGCCTGTTCACCGGCGACCACGACGATTCGCCGGTGATCTGCGAGATCCAGGCCGGTGAAGGCGGCGCGGATTCCCAGGACTGGGCCGAGATGCTGCTGCGTATGGAGCTGCGTTGGTTGGAAGGGCGCGGGTTCGACGTCGAGGTGGACGAGGTGTCCCCGGGCTCGGAAGCCGGGATCTCCTCGGCCACCTTCGTGGCGACGGGCCGGAACGCGTACGGCTGGGTGCGGAGCGAACACGGGGTGCACCGGCTGGTCCGGATCTCGCCGTTCAACGCCCAGGGCAAACGCATGACGGCGTTCGCGTCGCTGAAAGCGACTCCGTTCCTGTCGGACGTGCCCGATGTGGTGGTCGACGAGAAGGACCTCCGCATCGACACCTACCGTTCCTCCGGAGCCGGTGGCCAGCACGTGAACAAGACCGACTCGGCGGTGCGGATCACCCATCTGCCCACCGGTCTGGTCACGTCGTGTCAGAACGAGCGGTCCCAGCATCAGAACAAGGACCGCGCCATGTCGATCCTGAAGGCCAAGCTGGCAGAGCTCCAGCGTGAGTCGCGCGAGTCCGAACTCGCGGACATCCGGGGCGAGGAGCGCAGCGTGGGGTTCGGGTCCCAGATCCGTTCCTATGTGCTGCACCCCTACCAGATGGTGAAGGATCTCCGAACCGAGCATTCCACCGGTAACGTCGAGGCCGTGCTCGACGGTGATCTGGACGGGTTCTCCGAGGCGTACCTGCGGTGGATGCGTGCGACCCGCGAAGCATGATTCCCGGCCCGGCGCGCGCGGTGACCACGGCACGACCCGCGCAGGATACGCGTTCAGATCGTAACAACTTGGTAACATTCGACTCGCCGATTCGGGACCTTCCCGGGTCGACGGGAGGTCTCCACCGCATGGCGATGCCAGCACCGCACAACCGATGATCCGCTTAGAGGAAGTCTCCAAGATCTACAAAGGCGACGTCGCCGCGCTCGAAGACGCGAGTGCGGACATCGCCAAAGGCGAGTTCGTGTTCCTGGTCGGACCATCGGGTTCGGGCAAGTCGACGATGATCCGGCTGCTCAACAAGGCCGAGAGCCCCACCTCGGGGAACATCTTCGTCGCGGGCAAGGACATCGGCGAGCTCTCGAGCTGGAAGGTGCCCTTCCTGCGCCGCAACATCGGGTGTGTCTTCCAGGACTTCAAGTTGCTGAACTCCAAGACCGTCGAGGAGAACGTGGCGTTCGCCCTGGAGGTGATCGGCCGCCCCAAGCACGTGGTCGCCGAGCAGGTGCCGGCCATTCTCGATCTGGTCGGCCTGGGAAAGAAGGCCAAGAACCTGCCCCACGAGTTGTCCGGCGGGGAGCAACAGCGGGTGTCGATCGCCCGGGCGTTCGTGAACCGTCCGCTGATCCTGCTGGCGGACGAGCCGACCGGCAACCTCGACCCCAACACCTCGGTCGGCATCATGCGCCTGCTGGATCGGATCAACCGGACCGGTACGACCGTGGTGATGGCGACCCATGACCGGGCGATCGTCGACACGATGCGACGTCGGGTGATCGAATTGGACCGTGGCCGGATCATCCGGGACCAGTCCCGAGGCGTCTACGAGTAGGAACGGAACGCGTGGCCATCAAGCTGGAATACGTGACGCGGGAGACCGCGCACAGCCTGAAGAGGAACCTCACCCTCTCCCTCGCCTCGGTGGTGACCGTCGCGGTGTCCCTGGCTCTGGTCGGGTCCGCGTTCGTCGTACGTGCCGCGGTCCAGCACTCCACGGCCCGCTGGACCGGCGACGTGCAGTTCATCGTCTTCATGAAGCCCGACGCCTCCAAAGCCCAGATCTCGGCGGTCCGTTCGGCGTTGAACCCGAAGACGAACTCCCAGATCGACAAGGTCACCTACTTTGACAAGAAGCGGGCATTCAAGGAGTTCAAGGAAGTCTTCCGCGACGATCCGGTGCTGCTGTCGACCTCGCGGCAGTCCGACATGCCTACGTCGTTCCGGGTGAAACCGAACGTGAAGAACGCGGAGCTGATCGACCAGATGGGATCCCAGCTCAAGCAGGCCCCCGGGGTGTACACGGTCGAGTTCGCATACGACACGGTCAAACAGATCGAGCGGGTGTCCAAGCTGATCTCCACGGTCATCCTGGCCACGGCGCTGTTCCTGTTGGCCGCAGCGGGATTGTTGATCCTGAACTCGATCCGGATGGCGATGTTCGCCCGTCGTCGTGAGATCGAGGTGATGAAGCTCGTCGGTGCGACGAACTGGTTCATCCGCGTGCCGTTCATGGTGGAGGGGCTCGTCCAGGGACTGGTCGGCGCGCTGCCGGCCGCGGTGGCGGTGTGGTTCCTGGGCACCCGGATCAACAGTTCCGGCAGCACCCATTCCAGCGTCGCGATCCTCCAAGGGTTGTACGTGTCGGGCGGCGAGGTCTGGGGAGTCATCGTCGGCATGGTCATCGTGGGCTGCCTGGTCGGCGTCGTCGGCTCCGGTGTGGCCGTCACCCGCTTCCTGGACGTCTGAGGGTCCCCATCCGGTCGGCCGGGGCACGGCCCGGTTACCCCGATCGCCGCGTCCGGTGGCACAATGGGCACCCCGGGTCGTCTCCGAAGCCGTCCCGAACCGCTCGAGCTGGAGGAATACGTGGGTTTCAAAGTCGGTGATCGAGTCGTCTACCCCCATCACGGGGCGGCGATCATCCGCAAGCGCGAGAAGATCCCACGGGACGGCAAGAAGGTCGACTACCTGGTGTTGGAGATGGTGCACGGGGAACTCACCCTGCGCGTACCCGCCGACATGGCCGAGGACGTAGGGATGCGCCCGCCGATCTCCAAATCCGACGTCGAGGATCTGTTCGAGTTGATCGGCAAGCGGGACGTCCGCGAGCCGGCCAACTGGAGCCGGCGGTTCAAGAACCACCAGGAGAAGATGAAGTCCG
>CAZEAV010000292.1:0-4337 GCA_964510215.1 uncultured Iamiaceae bacterium | reverse complement strand
AATTGGCGCTGTGGCGAAAGGAGCCGCGGCGCCGAATACCGAGATTACCTGCGTTAGCCCGGAGGGTGGCCCAGAGTCGATCGAGGGGCACGTGGACGAAGTACTCGCAGCCTATCACGTCGTGGAAGTGGTCGCAGTCACTCGCGGTAATTACGATGGCTACGTTATCGCAAGCTATGGCGACCCAGCTCTAGAGGCTTGCCGCGAAATTGCCGATGTGCCGGTGGTAGGCATCGCCGAGGCATCCTTTCACTTCGCGAGCCTGGTGGCGCGAACCTGGTCGATTATTACAGTGATCGATCGAGCCATTCCAATAATCAGTGACGCGGTTAGTAGCCGCGGGTTTGCGCAGCACTGCGCATCAATTCGGAGCACACCGCAGTCGGTGCTCGAAATCGAAGAAGACCTGGATCTAGCGTTAACCAAGGTGGAAGACGAAGCAAAGAAGGCGATCGAACACGACGCGGCCGAGGCTATTTTGCTGGGCTGCGCCGGATTTGGTCCCATTGAGGCTCGCATTGAGGCGGCTGTTGGTGTGCCGGTATTTGATGGGACTGGATGTGCTGTCAAGCTCGTCGAGGCCATGCTAGGCAAGAATGTGACTACGTCGAAGAAGCGTTCGTATCGAACACCGGAACCCAAGAAGGTTACCAATTGCGGGCCGAACATCACTAATTTTTACCGAAGCCTGTAACGACGCGCGTATGCGATCCGGCAGATCCGAACCACGAGCGACCAACCAGAAGCTAGAAGTGACGCACCTGGTCCGAGTCACGTTTGATAGCTCCAGTTCCCTACGGCGCAACTTGGCATCGCGGCCCTCCTAACTCGAGCGCCGCAGAATGGGAATATCAGCACCTTACGTCAGTCTTACTACGTGAAAGGCAGATTGATGAGAAAGCTTCTAGTTGTGTTGACGGCAGCAGCGCTGGTGATGGCCGGATGTAGTTCCGTCGACGTCGGCGCCGACAACAGCCAGCGGGGCTCCGCTTTGGAGGTAACCGACCCAGGTCAGTCGCCTTCCCGTGATCAAGCGGAACGCGACGGTGATAAAGAAAGTGGCAGCGAACAAGCCGATGAAGGTGTCGCGCGTTCGCAGAAAACCATAGACAAGTACATGGGGTTGCCGGCATTCGTGGCCCCGGGCGGCTCATTTGACGCGCGTGCTGCTGCCGGCGGCAAGAAGATTATGCTAATCCCGGTGTCGAGCGAGATTCCCGTTACATCGTTTGTCAGCGCGTCCATGAGTGAAGGCGCGAAGGCTGTCGGGCTTGAGCTCCAGGTGTGGGAGAACTCCGGTCAGCAAAGCCAATGGGTAGCCGGAATCGAGCATGCAATAAACGAAAACTTTGATGTGATCGACCTGCTGGCGATTCCACCAGAACTGGTGCGGCCGCAACTCGAGCGGGCGCGGGAAAATGGAATCAAGATCGATTTGACCCACTTCTCCGGATTCACCCATTGGGAAAAGCCAAACTACGTGGATGCCAGCGTGCGTCTGCCTTATTACGAGGTCGGCGTGTTGGAAGCGGCGCAAGCGAACGTAGATACGAACGGCGAAGCGAACGCGCTGATCATCATCGCCGACGACCTCGCGTCCACCCAAGCCGTCGTCGACGGAATCAAAGACGAATTTCGTGACAACTGTGGCGAGGGCTGCACCTACGAAATCGTCAATGTGCCCACTACTGATTGGGCGGAACGCATACCGGATATTGTCCGATCAAACATGCAACGGGACCCATCAATCAACTACATAATTCCGATCTACGATGCCATGGTGTCGCCAACGATTGCCGGCCTCAATGCGGCCGGCGCAAGTGATATCGGCATCGTGAGTTTTAACGGCACGCCCGACGTTCTGGCCCAAGTCGCCTCCGGCGAAGTTAGCGCACTGATCGGCGAAAGTGAGCCGTGGATCGGTCTAGCGATGTTGGACCAGGACATGCGTCTGTCCGCTGGTATGGATCCGATCGAGGATTCGTATAAAGACGCTCCGCTGCGCATGTTCACCAGCGAAAACATCGACGAAGTGGGAACGCCGCCGGACGCCACCAAGGGATACGGCGAGTACTTGCCGCATTTCTTGGAATTGTGGCAAGTCAGCTAATTCGGCGGACCGGTGATAGGTGGCTGAGCTGGCAGTGAATGCGAGTTGCCGAGCCGCTATCCGGAGTGGCTCGGCGCAGTGCACCATCACGGCGCGCCGCGGGTGCCGGCGCCCAGCAACGCCAGCGGGCGAGTCGCGCCACGTTCTGCCAGACCCCAACGAGAAGGGAAGTGACCCGTAGGTGAAACTTCTCGAGTGCTCCAGCGTGAGCAAAACCTTTGGCAAGCAGCGCGTGCTGCACGATGTCAGTTTTTCGGTTGAGCGGGGCACGGTGCACGCATTGGCCGGCGCCAATGGAGCTGGCAAGTCGACGCTTATCAAAATTCTCAGCGGAGTTCACGCCCCAGATCGGGGGGCGAAGGTAATCGCGCGCGGCAAAGAAGTCGCCTTTCCTACCAATTCGCGCGAGATCCGTGCGTATGGGCTGGCCACGGTGCAGCAGGACCTGGGGCTGGTGAACGGCCTGAGTGTCACGGCTAACCTATTTTCAAGCAGGATGGCCGATCGGTCTTTGTCATTTGTCAATTGGAGACGGCTGCACCGCAGTGCCTGCGAGACCTTACGTTCGTATGACATCGATCTAGATCCGCGCGATTTGGTGCGCGATCTGGCACCGGCGGATCGAGCGCTTCTCGCAATCGTGCGCGCATTTGAAGAGATTCAGGCCTCAAGCGGCGCCAATGACACGGTCAGCGCATATGCGTCCGGTGTGCCCCGGACAGATGCAGCCCATCGGGACAAATTAGCTGGCGATGGCATCCTGATCTTAGACGAGCCGACTGCATTCCTCACATCCGAGGAATCGCACAGGGTATTGCAGCTTATGCGCACGGTGGCTAAACAGGGAGGCGCGGCGGTATTCGTCAGCCACAACCTGGACGAGGTCAAAGAATACTGCGACCGCGTGACCGTCCTTCGCAACGGCGTCAGTGTGCTGACGGCGCCGATGGCCGATTTGACCGCCGACCAGCTGGCCCACTTGATGAGTTCGGAGCAGTTTGCGGCAGTCCAGGAAACTGCCACGGCCGAAACGCGGCCAAGCCCGTCGCCTGGAGTTCCAGCTGTCTTCACAGCCAGCGGTGTCAGCGGTAGGCGCTTGCATGGTGCGAGCCTGGCATTGCATCCGGGCGAAATTGTAGGCGTGGCCGGGCTCTTAGGGTCGGGTGCAGACGAGCTGGTCTATGCGCTATTTGGGCTGGGTGGGTGTACCGGATCGGTGCGAATTGGCTCCGACAAGTACGACCTAGCACACCTCACTCCGAGGGCTGCGATGTCGTCGGGTTGCGTGATCGTTCCCGCGGACCGCCGCCGGCAGGGGCTCGTCAGCCGATTCGACATCACCGACAATGTCACGCTAGGAACCATCAATAGATACGCCACACACGGAATGTTGCGGAGCGCGGGTCGTCGCGAGTTTGCCCGCGACGCGGTGAAGGAATATCGAATCAAGACCGCGGGCATTGGCAGTCTCCTATCGAGCCTCAGCGGAGGCAATCAGCAAAAGGTGCTGTTGGCGCAGAAGCTGTCGCGGCAGCCTCGCGTCGTTTTCCTGCACGAGCCGACCCAAGGAGTAGACATTGAGTCTCGTCAGGACCTCTACCGCAAACTGCGAGAAATGCGTGCGCAGGGCGCGGCGACGCTCGTGGTAAGCAGTGACTTTGACGAGCTGAGCCTGCTCTGCGATCGGATCCTAATTATGCGCGCCGGCGTTTTTACTTCAGAATTGCGCGAGCGGAACGTGCCGGTTAGCGAGCTTAACGCGCGCGCGTCAAGCGATAAGGACATGAAGGTAGAATCGTAGTCAAAGTTTGTTGGCGCCATCTACTTGCGGTGCTGCCCGAGGCAGCCGTCGTTCCATAAACCGTATCCGTGGAAGGGGCGCCTAATTGTCACAGAAAATGGCTATAGGCTCCGGGGTCACTTTATCAGTGCTGTCCCGATTTGGACTGGTCTTCGTCTGGGTGCTGGTGGCCATCATATTCACCATTGCCGCTCCGGACTCATTTGCGCGGTGGAGCAATGTCTCGTCAATATTGGGTTCGCAATCGGTGCTGTTGATCGTCACACTTGGCGTGGTAGTTGCGCTAGTCTGCGGCGAATTCGACCTGTCGATTGCGGGCAACCTCGTTTTGGCTGGTGTAGTCACCGCCAAATTGAATACGAGCTTTGGCGTGTCGATATGGCTGGCTGTGCTTGCCGGTATTCTGTGTTCTGCGGCAGTCGGTCT
>CAZEAV010000291.1:0-4377 GCA_964510215.1 uncultured Iamiaceae bacterium | reverse complement strand
TCCGTCGTCTCGAAGACCCTCGACGTCCAGCTCGGAGGCCGTCCAGGCGTTCGCCGTTGGGCATCGACCGATTCGCCCCGGGGGTGAGTCCGGGAAGGTCCGGTGCGTACACGTGGTAGCCGCCGCCTGCGTCAGGTTCGAAGACGAACTCGACTTCACCCGTTGCTGCCACCGAGCCGTGGCACCCGACCTGCGCCCCTGCCACTGCGGAGCACCCATTGCTCCACGGGAGTGAACGGACATTCGGCGACCTGACTCACCCAGTGGGCGATCAGGGAACCCGTCTCGGAGGATCTGCGACAACCGGCACCCCTTCGGCGTGCCGGTCGAACCGGTCGTTTTGCCGAGGAACGGACGGCCGGTAGAACCTGTGACATGACACCGACGCCGACGCTGAGCGGGCACGTCGCCCCCGGCTACGAGCCCGTGCGCGATGCATTCGGGACCATGGCCGCGGCGGACCCCACCTATTGCGCGCAGTTCGCCGCCTACCGGGGCGCCACGCCGGTGGTCGACCTGGTGGCCGGGCCGTGGGCCGAAGACGCCCTCGTCCCGGTCTTCTCGTGCGGCAAGGGCGCCATCGGCGTGACCGTGGCGTTGCTGGTGCAACAGGGAAGGCTCGACCTCGACGCCCGGGTGGCCGAGTACTGGCCCGAGTTCGCCGCGGCCGGCAAGCACGACGTCACGGTCCGCAGGCTTCTGTCCCACCAGGCCGGCCTGGTGACCGTGGACGGTGGCTTCGATGCCGATGAACTTCTCGCGCACGACCCGCTCGCAGGGCGGCTCGCCGCCCAGCGTCCGTTCTGGCAACCGGGCGCCGCGTTCGCGTACCACGCCGTCACCATCGGCACGCTCGCCGATGAGCTGGTGCGCCGCATCACCGGACGCTCCCTCACCACGGTCTTCCACGACGACATCGCCGCCCCCAGGACCATCGACGTGCACCTCGGCGTCGCCGACACCCTCGACCACCGGGTCGTGACCGTGGACCTGCCCACCAGTGCCGAACTCGAAGCCGGCCTCGCCGACGTCCCCCCGAGCGTACCCGACTCGCTCAGCGAAGCAGCCGTGCCCCGAGGCGTCCCCCCGATCTGGCACTGGGCCAACGACGAAGCCCCGCGGCGAGTCGGCCACGCCGCCTTCGCCGGCCTCGCCACCGCCCGCGGCCTGGCACGCCTCTACGCCGCGCTCAGCCACGACCTGGGCGCCCCACGCATCGCCGACGACGAGGTGATCGCGCAGATGGCCCAGCTCCAGGTCGCCGGCGACGACCTGTACTCCGGGCTCCCCTTCCGCTACGGCGTGGTCTTCCAACGGCCCGTGTCACCACGCCTCGCCTACGGCAGCTCGTGGGCCTTCGGCCACGACGGGCTCGGAGGCTCGGTCGGAGTCTGCGACCCGTTCCACGACCTCTCCTACGGGTACACCACCAAACGCATCGTCCTGCCCGGCGGCTGCGACCCACGCGCCCTGCGCCTCATGGACGCCACCCGTTCCACGACCGCGCTCACCGCTGCTCCCCCATCGTCATAGACCAGCGACGGGATCCCGGCCGCGCACGGGTTCGCTACAGCCGACCGGAACGATGTGGGCGCCCGTCGATCGCCGAACGTACCGGCAACCGACGGCGTCGGCCGACCTCCGATCGAGGCGGATTCCGCGTCGGAACGGTGCGGCGGCGTCGGAACAGCGGGTCGGTGCTCCCCTGGTAGGTTCGCCGCCGTGACGGCGCCGGCGTCGGGTCGGTGCCCAGGACGAGAGGCTGATCGAGCATGTTCACCTGCAACGCTGATGCGCACGTCGAACCCGTCGATGACGGATTCCTGGTATTGCTGCCGGGACGCGACCATGTGCTGCATCTGCGCAGCGAGCAGGCCGAAGCATTCGCGCTGGCTCGCGCCGGATGCGACGAAGTACCCGCCGCACTGGTGTCCCCCATGGCCGGTCTGGTCGAGCTGGGCGTGGTGGTCACCGACTCGTGGAGTCGGCGCCGGGTGCTGCAACTGGGCGGCGCAGCAGCAGCCGCGGCGGTGGCGATGGTGGCGCTTCCCAGCGTCGCCGCAGCAGACTCGCCGACCGGCACCACGACGCCGTCGACAACCGAACCGTCCGCGGGCACCATCACCATCGACTATCTCATCGTCGGCGGCGGCGGAGCCGGTGGGAGCAGCGGTGGCGGAGCAGGTGGCGTCGTCGCCGGCACCCTGGCGGGGGTCGGCGCCGGGAACTACTCGGTCACCGTCGGCAAGGGCGGCGGCGCCGACCCCGGTTCGCCCGGCGGCACGGGCGACGACAGCACCGTGGGCTTCGCGCCACCACTCACCGCGAAAGGTGGTGGGGGCGGCGGCGCTATCCACGCTCCGGGAGGGACCGGGGGGTCCGGAGGAGGTGGCTACCCGAATGGCCAAGGCACCGCCAACCAGGGACACGACGGGGGCACCGCATCCGGGATAGGCGCCGGTGGCGGCGGCGCAGGCAAACCGGGCGGCGACGCCGGCGAGACCAACGGCGGAGCCGGCGGCGCCGGCACCACATCGGAGCTCGCGACCAAGACGGACACGGGCCAATTGATCGGTACCGATCGCTGGGTCGGCGGCGGAGGTGGCGGTACGAGCTCCGCGGGCTATGACGGTGGCCTCCCCGGCAATGGCGGAGGCGGCAAAGGATACGGGAACCGGGTCGATTCCACCCCCGGGGCCGACAACACCGGTGGAGGCGGAGGGAGCTCGCAGGCCGGTGGCTCCGGCGTGGTGATCCTGCGGTACCCGACCGCCGCGGCGGCGGCTGCGCACCTGACGAGCATCGTCGGCGGGAACAAGACCAGCCCGGGCGACGGGTACACCTACCACACCTTCACGTCGACCGCGGCGTCCGAAACGTTCTCGGTCGGCTGAAGTCGACGGCAGCGAACCCCGACGCGTCCTCCACCGACCGAGCCACTCGGTGGCCCCACAGCGCCGGTCCAGCACGCCGATCGACACGGCGAGGCCCGCCTGACGGTCCGAACACGAACGCCGATGCCGACACGGCAGCCCGGGGCTACGGTCGCTGCGTGGCCCATCCCAAGATGTTCGACGACGGCGATCCCCTGCTGGGCCGGGTCCGCGACATCGCCCTGGCGTTCCCCGACGCGGCGGAGAAGGTGTCGCACGGTCGTCCCGCGTTCTACACCAAGAAGATCTTCGCCTATTACGGCGCATCGGTGCGCGTCGACGGCGAATGGGTGCAGCATCCCCAGGCGGTGGTGATTCTGCCCGACGCCGAAGAAGAGCCGGCATTGCGCGACGATCCCCGGGTGTTCGTCCCCGCCTATCTGGGCGCCTCCGGGTGGCTGGGCGTCGACCTCGACGCCGGCACCGACTGGGACGAGGTCGCCGAACTGCTCGACGCGTCCTACCGGCTCACCGCACCCAAACGCGGCATCGCGGCCCTCGAGCGGCGCGAAGGTTGACCACGGCCCGTCGCGGCAGCGACCGGATCGGCGCTCAGACACATGGCCCCTGCTGCGCGGCCGACCGGCGCTCGGCCACCCGGGGTACACTCCGGCGATGGCCGCTCCGCGTACCGAGCACCGTCAGAACACCAGCCGATCCGGCGACGATGACGCCGACGTGATCCCGCTGCGGGGGTCGCGCGCGGATGGGAACGCCGACGCCGGTGCGGTGGAAACCGACACGAGCCCGGCCATCGACGATCCGCGCTGGTCGGACGTCCTGGGCGACGTGCTGCGTGCAGAACGTCGTCGCCAGAAGCGAACCCTGGCCGACGTGGCCGAGCTGGCCGCGGTGTCGCTGCCGTATCTGTCCGAGGTGGAACGCGGCCGCAAGGAGATCTCCTCTGATCTGCTCGCCTCGGTGCTCACCTCCCTCGACGTCGACCTCGCCACGGTCCTGGAGCGTGCCGCCGGTCGCATCCGTACCGGAGGCGCCCACTCAGGTGGCGTCGGCTCGGCCCGCCTGCTCGCCGCGTAACGCACCCGGTTCGAGCACCTCGTCCACCAGGCCGTAGTCGACCGCGGCCTGCCCGGCGAGCACCAGCGCACGGTCGGTGTCGGCCCGGATATCCTCGGCGAGTTTGCCGGTGTGACGGGCCAGGATCGCCTCGGACTGGGTACGCATCCGGGCGACCTCGTCGGCCTCGACGGCCAGATCGCTGATCGACCCACGGCTCGCCCCGACGTGCGGCTGGACCAGCAGCACCCGACCGTGGGGCAGGATCGCCCGCTTGCCCGGCGCCCCGCCCGTCAGCAGAATCGCCGCGGTGCCCGCCGCCTGTCCGACGCACAGCGTCGCCACCTCGGGGGTCACATGGGCCATCGCATCGTAGATCGCCAGGGTCGACGACAGCTCGCCGCCGGGCGAGTTGACGTACACGTGG
>CAZEAV010000290.1:0-4398 GCA_964510215.1 uncultured Iamiaceae bacterium | reverse complement strand
GGTGGCAAAGGCAGCGACACTGCAGCCGGTGGCGGTGGCGGGGCCGGCGCTGCGGGCGTCAACGGCACCGAATTGAGGGGAGGCAATGGCGGTGACGGCATCTCCTCGCCGATCGCGAGGGGTGCCGGCATCGGCGAGCTGCATGACACTCTCCGCTGGGTCGGCGGTGGCGGTGGCGGTAGCGCGGAGGGCAGTCCCGACGTCTACCGCGGCTCGGGGGGCAAGGGCGGCGGCGGCAGGGGTTACGGCCCCGATCGTGACGAAGATTTCGTCCCGACCAGCGGCACCGACAACACGGGGGGCGGCGGCGGCGGCGGCGGTGCGTCGGGCGGGTCGGGTGTGGTCATCGTGCGCTACCTGACCAGCGCGGCCACAGCCGCCAACCTGACCAACATCACCGGTGGCACCAAGACCGCCCCGGGAGACGGCTACACCTACCACGCATTCACCAAGGTTGGACCTGCCAGCTTCGTCGTGGGTTGAACACGTTCGACCTCGGGCCGACCGGCCCCGAACGACCTCGTCTCGACCCGTCGCGGTGCCGTCCTCGACCGACGTCGTCGCTCGGCGGCCCATCAGACCCCCCGAATCCGACATTCGGGGGATCTAGGCTGGATCGATGGAGTCGCGTGTGACAGCGACGTGGCGCGCCCACTCCACGCGCGCCTGCGCGGTGGCGCTGGCGACGCTCGCGATCGCCGGTTTGGTCGCATGCAGTGGCGACGGCTCGTCTTCTGCCTCACCCACCACGCTGCCGCCCCAGGTGGCTGCCATGTGGTCGGCGACCGGTCAATGGCTGGCGGTCGCCCCGCCCAAGGCCACCTACGTCCCGGGTCCTGACACGCCGTCGTCCGCGCGACTCACTGCATTGGTGCGACGCGCGAACCCAGGGTCCGACCACGATGCCCGGGCGGTCCCCGGACCTCGGGACGCGGCCGAAACGCTGTATGCCGACCCGACGTCAGCCGAACCCTGGGCCGATCGGGCCGTGATGGTCGGCCGGGTGGCCGGATCCGACGTCGAGGGGATGTTCGCGCCACGCAACGGGACCGTGGCCGCGACCATTCAGGGCAAGAAGGGGCGGGTCGGGCACGACGGGAAGGTGTGGTTCGCGTCGTGGCCCATTCCGACCTGTGACGTGTGCGACCAGGAAGCCTTCGTCATCGGCCACGGGTTGACCAAGGCGCGGGTGTTGGCGATTGCCGAGACGGTCAGCCAGAAACCTGCGCCGCATGCCAAGGCGGCCACACTGCCCGACGGGTTGAAATCATTGGGCAGTGCGCCCATCGCGCAGGGCACGGTGTCGGTTGGGGTCCAGCCCCAGGAGTTGGCCATGACCGCGGGCAACGCGACCGCGACCTTCCAGGTGTGGTCGGGCGATCCACGCCTGTATGCCCACCTGGCGTTCTGGTCGCTGAATGGCAAACCCATCGAGTCCTGGCGCCCCGGCTGGGCCGATGTGGTGCAGCACGGCAAGGTGACCGTCACGATCGCCGGCACCCCGGACAGCCCGGAGCCCTCACCGGCGGAGCAGGATGCCTTGCGTCGGGCCGCCGCGGCGCTCGTACCCGGCGATGCGGCGGCCGTGAAAGCCGCCGTGGCGGATGCCGTCAAGAACCTGAAGCCACTGCCCGCGGATCGCAACCTGTGCGCTGGATCGGGGCTGACCAGCAACAATTGGGCCACCCTGTCGGGTGTGGTGGGGAAACTCCGCTGGGGCCTTACTCTCGAGGCTGGCAAAGGGTTCATCAATTCCTGTGACGGTTTCTGGTTCGCCACTTCGGGCGCCGTACCGGGCGGCGATGGAGGTGGCCCCCTCGAACCGGTTCCACCCGGCGGGGTCCGCTTCGCCAACGTCGGCACGACGGGGAGCGGCGGTGACGAACCCTGGATTCGCACGGTGGCCGGAGACGTGCCCGATTCCGCCGTGCGCGTCGTGGTCACCGTCGACGGCAAACCGACCGAGGCGAAGCTGAGCGACGTCGGACCCGAACCGGCCCGCCGCTGGTTCGCCACCGCCGTCCCGTCCGATCAGATGAACATGGCGGGCAAGGTCGACGTCGTCGCCTACGACCAAGCCGGCAACCAGGTCGCCGCCGGCACCGGAGGGTGAACAGCGGCCCGACACCGGCCCGGTGACACCTCATCGACGGGACGCGATCGATGCGACGCGCGCGGGTCCCACGATCGCGATCCTGAGAGTGCGCCTCCGCCACTGCATCGCCATGCTGCGGAACCACGGTCGATGATTCTATTTGGTATCATTACGGTATGGCGATGACACTACGGCTTCCCGACGAGCTCGACGCCGAGCTCCGCATTGCGGCTGCGGAGGACCACCGGAGCGTGCATCAGGAGGTCGTCTACGCCGTCGAAGTGTTCCTGGCTCGACGCGAGACGGACGCGGTGCTCGCAGACCCCGACGCCCTTCGGTCACTCGCCGAGGCTCGTGAGGCGGTACGGGACGGCGACCTGGTCACGGGAACCGACGCGGTGTGGGACCTGGTCGGCCGCTCACGCGTACGCTGACCGGTGACCTTCGAGCTGGCGACGGCACCGCCGGCAAGACGAGCGTTGGCCGAGCGTTTGCCCCGCGATGTGGCCGTCGCTGCCGCCGAGTTCATCACCGGCCCGGTGCTGGAAGACCCGCGTCGAGTCGGCAAGGCACTGGGGCAACAACTCGCCGGCGTCCACTCTGCGCGCCTCGCGAGGGAGTGGCGCGTGCTCTATGAGATCGACGACCGGGAGCACCGGGTGATCGTGCTCGACATCCGACACCGCTCGACGGCTTACCGAACCCCCTGAATCCCGGCTCGGTGCGATGCGGCTAGGAGACTGCATCGGACGTGACCCGGTCGCGTTCCACCGGTGACACCCCATCGCGCCTCGCCGAGCATGGCACGATCGGCCGGTGCGACACATTGCCTTTCGGCCGCTCCGCCATGACGATCTGCCGATGCTGGTCGAGTGGTTTGTGGACCCGGTCGTCGCAGAGTGGTGGAACCAACCGGCGGACCTGGACTCGGTCACGGAAAAATACGGCCGGAGAATCGACGGTGCCGACGCAACACAGATGTTCGTCGTCGAGGTCGATGGCGAACCCGCCGGACTGCTCCAGTGCTACCGCCACAGGGACCATCCCGTGCACGACGAGTTGGTGGGAGTGCCTGATGCCGTCGGAATCGACTACCTCCTCGGCACGGCCCACCGAGGTCGGCGACTTGGCGCGAACGTCGTCCGCTCATTCGCCGACCTGGCGTTCGACCGCCACCCGTCGACCCGCGCGTGCGTCGCCACTCCTGCCCAGGCGAACGTCGCATCGTGGCGGACGCTGGAGCGAGCCGGGTTTCTCCGGCGCGGTCACTGCCAACCGCCCGACGAGCCAATCGCGTTCGTCTACGTGTTGGAACGTACACCGTGACCGCGAGGTGACCACGGAGGCGTCGGCGCGCTACGTGACCAGCGCCCCGATGCAGGTCCGCTCCCCCGGATTTCACCCCCACCAGCCACCGCGCATACGGCTGGCCCAACCGGGCGTCGAAAGCGAACTCGTCGAGCGTGTGGACCCACACCATCGAGTGGACCACACCGACTCCGATCATCGCCTATCCGAGGACCGAGACCAGATGTCTCAAGGACTGGACTGTGCACCTGGGAAAATACGTCTGGCATCAGCGGAATCGCGGTCGCGGGCCGCATGTTGGTCTCACCGGCGCGCGCAGGCTGAATTCGATGTCACACCCCCGTTGTAAGGTGAACATATGTTCGATCTGGAGGAGCTGGCCGAATCATCCCGGCGGTGTGCAGGCGCCGACGTGCGCCCAGAATCCGACGCCGAGCTCCTCGATGCGGTCGCCGGTCTGGCCGCGGCACGCAGCTTCATCGAAGCGACCGAAGCCCACGTGTTCGCCGAGTTGGACACCCGTGGGGTGACCGACCGGGATCACGGCATGAAGACCGTGTCGTGGGCAGCACGACAGACCGGATGCGCCCGAGCGGGGATCCGCGGCCGACTGTCCACCGGCCGAGCCTTGCGGGACCGGTTCGACAAGGTCGACGCCGCGCTGTGTGACGGTCGGATCAGCTTCGACCACGCCAGAACCCTCGCGATGCACACCAACCCTCGGATCGACGCGGTGTTCGCCGCCGCGCAAGACGAGATCATCGACCTGGCCGAGACGTCCACGTTCGAGGCCTGGAAACGTGACGTGATCGCCCTGGCCGCCTATGCGGACACCGACGGCGCCGAACCCGACCCGTACGCGGGCAACGAACTGCACCTGGCCAAAACCCTCGACGGGCGCACCGACGTGTCAGGCTCCTTCGATGCCGCGCTGGGTGCTGTCGTCACCCAAGCGATCGAAGCCAAAGCCGACGAGCTGTTCAAGCGGTTCTCCC
>CAZEAV010000289.1:2521-4421 GCA_964510215.1 uncultured Iamiaceae bacterium | reverse complement strand
GGCGGTGCCGACGCCCCCTGGGGCGTCGGTGACCGGCGAGTGATCCACGCCGAGTTCGCTCAGGTGCTTTTCCAGGGCGACCAGGTCGTCACGCGCCGCCACGGCGAATCCGACGTGGTCGAGCCCTGGATTGCGTTCGTCGAACCGGTCGGCCGTGCGGCCCTCGTGCTGGTTGAGCCCGATGATGAGACGCGTTTCGGGGTGGGCCAGCACCACCATGACCCGGCCGTCGAAGTCTTGGCGGACCAGCCGTTTGAGGCCGAGTACGTCGACATACCACTTCGCGCTGGCCTCGACGTCGGTGACCGTCAGGTCGACATGGGCGATTCCGGTGAACGTGGGCATCGGCTTCTCCTGTGGCGTTCGCTTCACGTGGCCGGGATGCCGACCCGGCCCGCTCCATTGGCGGCTCGGTCGTCCAGTGTGCCCGCGCCGCGCGGCGATCCACGAGCCGGTGCCGAGCCGGCCCGTCGCTACGGGACCGTGGAGCGGCGCTAGAGCCCCGAGACGCTGACGTCGCGGATGACCAGGCTCACCCCGGCAGCGCCCATCGGCAGCCACTCGACGTCGTCGCCGACCGCGGCCGTGTCCAACAGCATGCGTTGCAGCGTCGACGCGATCGTGAACTCCCGCAGGGGTTCACCCAACCTGCCACCGGTGATGCGCAGCCCTTCCGCGCCGGTCGAGAAGTCGCCGCTCACCGGGTTCACGCCCGAGTGCAGCCCCGACACCGACGCAACCAGGATGCCTTCGCCCACATCGGTGAGCAGGGCGGCCTGGTCCTTCGTCCCCGGCGCGAGTTGCACCGCACGCGCCCCCACGCCCGGCGTCGACTTGAACCCGCGCACCGCCGAACCCGTCGACGACGCCCCCGCCCGTCGGGCCGAATAGGTGTTGTGCAGGAACTGCTTCAGTTCACCGTTCGAGATCAACACGTTGCGTCGTGTCGCCAGGCCTTCGCCGTCGGCCTCGGTGGCCCGGTAGGCGCGCGCATCGGTCGGGTCGTCCACGAGCGTCACGATCGGATCGGCGACCTGATCACCCAGTCGGCCCGCGAAAAGCGATCGACCCTTGTTCACCGCCTCACCGTTCATCGTGGAGGCCACGATGCCGAGGAACTGGGCGGTCACGAACGGATCCAGGACCACGGTCATCCGGCCGCCCGAAGGTTTGACCGCACCCAGCAGCCGGGTGGCCCGCCGGGCCGCGTCCCCGGCCGCCGAGGCGACATCCAGTTCGCCGGGTTCGCGCCCCACCGAGAATCCGAAACCGGTCTTGGTCTCCTCGCCCTGTTTCGCCAGGGGATAGGCACCCACGTAGCAGGCCGACTCACGCCCGGCCGAGCGGATCCCCGTGGTGGTGACCACCACGCCTTCCCCGACCGCGTCGCCGTATTCGGCCGACTCCACACCGGTGATGCGGTCGTCCGCGGACCGCACCGCAGCTTCGAGTTCGAGTGCGAGTGCGACCTTGTCCTCGGTCGGGACGTCCTCGATCTCCCGCCGGTACAACTCGAGTTCGGGTACGGGCACGCCGTCGGGTTCCGCGAGCCCCAGGAACTCGTCGGTGGTGGCGAACGTGGCGTTGTCACGGGCTTCGGCCAGCACCTCGCCGAGTACGTCGGCATCAAGCGTGCCCGCATAGGCGAACCCCTGGCGGTGGTTCGAGATCACCCGCACGCCCACGCCGGCCGTTCCTGCGGAGGACAACGACTCGATGTCCCCCTCATAGACGCGTACCTCGGTCTCCGAGCTGCGTCCGACCACCACCTCGACCTGCTCGTCGTCCTTCGCCCAGGACAGCACCCGGTCGGCGATGGCGAGCAACTCGTCGCTCATGCCGCCATCCCCCCGACGGGGGGCCGGCGCCCCCGCAGGGTGGGGGCGCCGGCGCCCCCGGG
>CAZEAV010000289.1:0-2511 GCA_964510215.1 uncultured Iamiaceae bacterium | reverse complement strand
GTCCGAAAGCGAAATCGTTGCCGACCGCCTCGATGTTCTGGAGCACCTGGGGGCCGTTGCCGATGAGGTTCCCCTCGCGCAACGGCTCGGTGATGCGGCCGTTCTCGATGAGGTACGCCTCGGTCATCCCGAACACGAAGTCCCCGGTCGCCGTGTTGACCTGTCCACCGCCCAGGCGGGCCACGTACACCCCGTGGTCGGTGCCCGCGATGATGTCGGACGGGTCGTCGGGACCGTTCAGGATGAACGTGTTCGTCATCCGCACCATCGGCAGGTGCTGGTAACTCTGACGACGACCATTGCCCGAGCGACCCCGACCCTCCTTACGAGCCCGCAGGAAATCCCACATGTAGTCCGTGAGCACACCGTTCTCGATCAGGACGTTGCGTTGTGCCGGCGTGCCTTCGTCGTCACAGCCGTACGCACCCCACTCGCCGGCCACCGTGCCGTCGTCGACCAGGGTCACCAGTTCCGAGGCGACCTTTTCGCCGCGGCGGCCACCGAACACCGACGCCCCTTTGGCGATCAGGTCGGCTTCCAGGCCGTGCCCGCACGCCTCGTGGAACAACACCCCGCCGCCGCCCGGGCCGATGACCACCGGCATCTCGCCGGTCGGTGCGGGCCGGGCGGCCAGCTTGGTGCGGGCCCGCTGGGCGGCGGCGCGGGCCAACTCGCCGACGTCGTAGCGGTCGAACAGCTCGAAACCGATCGTGTGACCGATCGCCTCGCGGCCGGTCTGCATACCCGTGTCGCCGGTCGCCACCGCACCGATGCTGAACAGGGTGCGGGTCTGGTCGTCGCCGGTGAGCAGCCCGTCGGAGTTGGCGATCAGCATGCGGCGACGACTGTCGCCGTAGTTCACGGCCACCTGGGTGATCTCGTCGCCACCCGAGCGTGCCGCGTCGTCCGCGCGTTCGAGCAGCTCGACCTTGGTGGCCTTGGGCACCTCACCCGATTGCACCTTCGCGGGCGAGGGATGGTGCACGGGACTGGGCACCAGTTGGACTTCGTGCACTCCGGCGTCGTCGGAGCGGGCCGCGGCGGCCGCGGCCTGAGCCGCCGCCCGGAGTCCGGCTTTCGACAGATCGGCCGTGTGGGCGAAGCCGGTGGTCTCGCCACGCACGACGCGGATGCCGGCGCCACGATCACGCCCGGAGGAGACCTCCTCGACGCGCCCGTCGTCCAGGTGCGCCGATGTCGAGGTCTTGTCCTCGGCGAACACCTCGGCGAAATCACCACCGGTGCGCAGAGCCTCGGAGAGGGCCTCCCGGACGGTGTCGGTGTCGATCAGGTCGGGAATGGACAAAGCAGGTCTCCGAATCTGGCTCGCGGCGGCATCTGTGACGGACCGGGCACGACGCAGGGGCCGTTGGCCTCCACGGTGCCCAGCGCCTTATCGTACCCGGGTGTCCGTCGAGCCCGCCCACGTCGTGGTGAATCCGGGCATGCTTCCCGCCGAAATCGGACCCTGATGGCCACCACCACGTCATTGGACGACCGACCGCGGAACCGCCGCGCCTGGCGTGAGCGGCCCGACGCACCCACGGCCCGACGTCGGCTGCGCTGGTGGCGGGAGATCCTGCTCATCGTCGTGATCTACGAGGTGTACACCCTCGTCCGGAACACGTTCGGGTCGAGCGGCAACTCGACCCAGGCAACGGTCTCCCCCGATGCGGTGGCCGTCGCGCTGGGCCACGCCCACGACGTCATCGGTGTCGAACGGAGCCTCGGGCTGTTCTTCGAGCCCCATCTCCAGTCCTGGTATCTCGGCCTGCCACGCCACGGCGTCATCAAGTTCTGGAACATCTATTACGGCTCGTTCCACTTCATCATCCCGATCATCGTGTTGATCTGGTTGTTCCGACGATTTCCCCGCGACTACACGCTCTGGCGGAACGCGCTGGCGGTGACCACGGTGCTGGCGCTGGTCGGCTTCTCGGCGTTCGCGCTCATGCCTCCGCGTCTGCTCGATTTCGCCGGGCTGTACGGCGGTTGCAGCCTGCCGGCGCATTTCGCGCGGGCCGATCCCCGCCTGGCGTGCCACCACTTCGGACTCGTGGACACCCTGGCCACCTACGGCGGGCTCTGGAACTTCGGCTCTGCGGCGATGGCGAACGTGTCGAACCAGTTCGCGGCCATGCCCAGCCTGCACATCGGCTGGTCGAGCTGGTGTGCGATCGTGGTCGCTCCCCGGGCCAGGCGCAGGTGGGTGAAGGTGCTGGTGATCGCGTACCCGTTCGCCACGTTGTTCTGCATCCTGGTCACCGCGAATCACTACTGGCTGGACGCCGTCGGCGGCCTGGTCGCCCTGGGGTTCGGCACGCTGATCGGCTGGCAGCTCGCGCTGGCGGTGAGCTGGTGGTCGGACCGTCGGGATCTGCGCCGTGGCGACCGCGGCACGGGGGGCGGGCCCGCAGCCCAGCTCTCCAGCTGAGCTCGCCCGATCGCCCCGACCCCGACCGCGGCGCCACGGCACTACGCGTACTGGGTTTGGTGGGGGGGGCCCCGGGG
>CAZEAV010000288.1:0-4424 GCA_964510215.1 uncultured Iamiaceae bacterium | reverse complement strand
CTGGACCACGCACGGCTTTTCCTCGACGCGGTCTCCCCGACCGCTCGGTTCTTCGTCGATCTCGGCTCCGGCGCGGGGATTCCCGGACTCGTGCTGGCCCGGGCCAGACCAGATCTGTCCGGCGCGTTGCTCGAAGGATCGACGAGACGGACCGCGTTCCTGCAAGCCGCGGTTGCCGATCTCGGGCTCTCCGAGCGCGTGTCGATCTGGGACGAACGGGCTGAGGACGCAGGTCGTCGCCGCGATCGTCGACACACCGCGGACGTGGTGCTCGCCCGGAGTTTCGGGCCCCCGGCGGTGGTGGCGGAATGCGCGGCGCCGTTGCTGCGTTCCGGTGGACTGCTGGTGGTGAGCGACCCGCCCGCGTCACCGTCCTCACCTGGGCGGTGGCCGTCGACGGGGTTGGCGCAGCTCGGTCTCGCAGTGCGCCATCAGGACGACGGTCCCCCCGCGTACACGGTGCTCGAGCAGATGATGCGCTGCCCCGAGCGATTCCCTCGGCGGGTCGGTATTCCCGCGAAGCGACCGCTGTTCTGAGCGCACCGATGTTTCACGTGGAACATCGGCGCGGGCCTCCAGGCGGCCGATCGGTCGTGCTCGATCCGGGGTCGCGCGACGTTTCACGTGAAACTCCCCCCGCATGCTTGACCTGGGCGCCTCGACCAGGCAGGATTGGCTGGTGCTGGATTACCAAACGGGTTTTGAATCATGACCGACGTGCAACCGGCGTCCGCGGAACCGGCCATCGAGGTGTAATCGGAACAGGTCGCGAAGCCGGGCGAGGATACCGGCGGGGACGCGGGACGCTCGCTCCCCCGCTGGATCGCCGTCGCCAATCAGAAGGGCGGCGTCGGGAAGACGACCACCGCGATCAACCTCGGTGCGTGCCTGGCCGATCTGGGCTATCGGGTGTTGGTCGTCGACCTGGACCCACAGGGCAATGCAAGCACCGGTCTCGGTATCAACATACGGGGCCTGGAGGCGTCGATGTACGACGTCATCATGCGCGACGTCCCGATCGACGACGCCATCGAAGCGTCATCGGTCCGAGGGCTGTTCGTCGCCCCGTCGAGCCTCGACCTCGCCGGGGCCGAGATCGAACTCGTCCCGGCCTTCAGCCGTGAGCTGAAGCTGCGGAACGCGTTGGGCGAGGTCCGTGACGAATACGACTATGTCTTCATCGACTGCCCGCCGTCGCTGGGGTTGCTCACCATCAACGCGCTGGCCGCGGCACACGAGGTGTTGGTACCGATCCAGACCGAGTACTACGCGCTCGAAGGGCTCGGCCAGCTCTCCAACAACGTCGAGTTGGTTCGTCGTGGCCTGAATCCGAACCTCGAGATCTCGACGATCGTGCTCGTCATGTACGACGCTCGGACGAAGCTCTCCGATCAGGTCGCCCATGAGGTGCGCGAACATTTCGGCCCCAAGGTGTGCCGGACGATGGTTCCTCGTACCGTCCGGTTGTCCGAGGCGCCGTCGTTCGGCCAGCCGATCATCGCGTTCGACTCACGCTCCCGGGGTGCACTGGCCTACCGGCAACTTGCAAAGGAGATCAGCAATGGCGAGGCGTAGCGGTTTGGGCAAGGGACTCGGGGCACTCATCCCGAATGAGTCCTCGTCGCAGGCGACGCCGGTCACGACCGGTTTACGGGAGGTGCCGATCACGGATCTGGTCCCCAACCGCTTCCAGCCGCGGAGCCACTTCGACGAGGAAGCGCTGACTTCACTCACCGCGTCGATTCGTGAGCTCGGCGTGCTCCAGCCGGTGCTCGTCCGCGCGACCGGTGACGGCTCGTACGAGTTGATCGCCGGGGAGCGGCGTTGGCGGGCCGCCAAGCGTGCCGGCCTTTCCGTGATCCCCGTGATTGTGCGGGAGGTCAGCGATACCCACTCCCTGGAACAGGCGCTGGTGGAGAACCTCCATCGGGAGGACCTCGACCCACTCGAGGAGGCCGCGGCATACCAGCAGCTCCTCGACGACTTCTCCTTGACTCATGAGGAGATCGCCCGGCGGGTCGGGAAGAGCCGGGCCGCGATCTCCAACACCCTCCGGTTGTTCCAGCTCCCGCCCGCGGTGCAGCGAATGGTCCACGACGGCCAGCTTTCGGCCGGCCACGCCCGGGCCCTGCTGGGCACCCCGGATCGCGTCTTCCAGGAAGCACTGGCGCGCAAGGCCGTGAACGGCGACTACTCGGTGCGCCAGGTCGAGGACGCGGTGCGTCGTCGCACCCAGGAGAGCGAGAAGTCTCCTGCCGAACCGGGCGCCAAACTGCGAGCGCCCGGGCTGTTGGAACTGGAGGAGCTGCTTTCGGAACGGCTCGACACCCGCGTCAACGTCTCGATGGGAGCCAAGAGGGGCAAGGTGGTGATCGATTTCGCCTCCCTGGAGGATCTCGAACGCATCTACCGGGCTATGACCGGTGTACCCCAGACGTCGCCATCTCAAACCTCCCCTCCCGCCGGAACGTGAAGGTCGCGCCGTTGTCCACAACCTGTGGCTAAGGTTGTGGGGAGCGCGTTGGACGTCGAGTGAAGGTCAGGGTTGGTCGTCGGGATCGGCAAGCGGCGCCGCGATCCACACGGTGACCGCATCGGCCAGCGCGGTGGCGAGCCGAGCGCCGTGCTCGACCACCCAGGCAGTGGGTCCGATCTCGCACCACAGCGCCGGCATCCGTGTCTCACGGAGCACCGGGAGGCGCATTCCCCGAATCCGCGCCTCGACCGGGACCGCGAGAGCAGCGAGATGGTCGGCCACGACCTCGGCGAGGTGGCGCCCGCCCGCGGACTCATAGCCCTCGGTCCGGTAATAGGAGATCGTCGTACCGGGGTCGCGTCGTGAGGTACATCCGATGAAGCAGTGGGCGGCGAAGCGGTTGGCTTCGGCCGCCTCGAAGGATCCGTCGGGGTGGTGTACCGCCAGGGTCGAGGCGCCGGCGAGATCGAGTCGGCTCACGACCGTGTGCGCGAGCGCGGGCAACGTCCCGGGCTCGGCGATCGCGATTCTGGCGCCGCTGAGATCGTGCGGCGCGTCCAGGAGCGTCAGTTGTTCTGCCAACAGGGCCTTGGTGACCGTGCCGGTCACGGGTCCGAGGCGGCGGAGCTGAGCGACCACATCGGGTCCGACCACGCCGTCGGTGACCAACCCGGTGTTGCGCTGGAATGCAAGGACGGCGCTCTCGGTGTCCGGTCCGAAAATGCCGTCCACGCGTCCGTACTGAAAGCCGAGTTCGCTCAGGCGACGCTGCAGGACCGCGACGTCGTCGCCCCGGAGCATGGGGGAGCGATGGTACAGGAGCCGGTCCCCCAGCGCGTAACCGGCTTCGACGAGCGCGGCCCAGGTCGCCTCGTCACATGATCCGGTCGGCTCGAGCCCGGCACGGTCCTGGAACGTGGCCACCGCGTCGTGGGTGGCGTGGCCGAAGGTGCCGGTCGGATCCGGGGCCGACAGATACCCACCCCGTCGGAGCCGGCTCTGCAGGTCGCGTACCCCGTGCCCGGACGCGCCGACGCGCAGCGGGAGCGGATCAGGTTGCGGGTCGTGATGGCCGGCCATGATTCGACGAGCGGTCCGACGGCGCCGGGGGAGGGCCGGCCGTCGGACCGATGTCCGTTGCTCAGGACAGGAAGTCGCTCAGGTCATCGGCGAGTTGATGCTTCCCTTTGGCGCCGATCACCCGTTTCGCTTCCTTGCCGTCCGCGAACACGATCAACGTCGGAATGCTCTTCACGTTTAACTCGAGAGGAATCTTCTGGTTCGCGTCGATGTCCATCTTCTCGAACGTCATCTTGTCGGCGTGTTCGCTCGCCAACTCCTCGATGATGGGCTCGACCTTCTTGCATGGGCCGCACCATTCGGCCCAGAAGTCGACGAGCACCGGGTGATCGGCGCTCATGATCTGTTCGTTGAACGAGTCGTCGGTGAGAGTGAGAATGCCTGCAGCGGCCATTGATACCTCCTAGGGGTATATTGAAGCGATCACCAGTTCTCGGTTCCGGCGCCGTCTGCCAACCAGCGCTCGGCATCGAGCGCGGCCATGCAGCCGGATCCGGCCGCGGTGATCGCCTGGCGGTAGGTGAAGTCGTGCACGTCACCGGCGGAGAAGACTCCGGCAACGCTGGAGCGGGTATTTGCGTGTATGTCGATGTATCCGTTGTCAGCCAGATCGATCTGACCCTTGAACAGGTCGGTGTTCGGACGGTGCCCGATCGCCACGAACAATCCGGTGACGGCCAGGTTCGACGTCTCGCCCGTGACGGTATCGGTGAGGGTGAGCCCCTCGAGTTTGTCCTCGCCGTGCACCCCGGTGACCTCGGAATTCCACGCGAAGGAGATCTTGGGATCGTCGAACGCGCGTTGCTGCATGATGCGGGACGCACGCAGCTCGTCACGCCGATGGATGATCGTCACCGAGTCGGCGAAA
>CAZEAV010000287.1:0-4455 GCA_964510215.1 uncultured Iamiaceae bacterium | reverse complement strand
CACGAGTTCACCACCGTGCCCGGCGTGGTCGAGGACGTCACCGACATCATCCTGAACCTCAAGGATGTGGTGGTCACCAGCGAGTCCGACGAGCCGGTGTCGCTGCGCCTGGACGTGCGCGGCCCGGCCGAGGTCACCGCCGGCGACATCGCCGTGACCGCGGACGTGGAGGTCCTCAACCCCGAACTGCACCTGGCGACCGTGAACGAGAAAGGCCGCCTCGCGGTGGACCTGAGCGTGGAGCGCGGCCGCGGGTACGTGTCCGCCGAGCACCGTTCGACCGGTGACACCATCGGGGTGGTGCCCATCGACTCGATCTTCTCGCCGGTCCGGCGCGTGTCGTTCATCGTGAAGCCGACCCGGGTCGAGCAGTCCACCGAATTCGACGATCTCGTCCTGGACGTCGAGACCGACGGTTCGATCTCGCCCCGCGACGCCCTGGCTTCGGCCGCGGCGACACTGCGGAACCTGGTCGACCTCGTCGCCAACATGTCGGATGAACCCGAAGGGCTGGAGCTCGCTGAAACGACGAGCCCCGCGATGACCTCGCCCGACATGGAGCTGCTCATCGAGGACCTGGACCTTTCCGAGCGGCCCCGGAACTGCCTGAAGCGGGGCATGGTGAACACCATCGGCGAGCTGCTCTCCAAGTCCGAGGACGACCTGTTGGCCATGACCAACTTCGGTCAGAAGTCCCTGGACGAGGTCAAGATCCGCCTGGACGAGCGGGGCCTCACGCTCCGCCCGAGCGGGAGGGAGTGAACCGATGCCCGCAACCCCGAAGAAAGGCCGCCGTTTCGGCGGCTCCTCACAGCACCAGCGGCTGATGATGGCCAACCTGGTGGCGTCGCTCATCGCCGCCGAGGGCATCGTCACCACCGAGGCGAAAGCCAAGGCCATGCGCCCGGTCGCCGAGAAGATGATCACCAAGGCCCGCAAAGGTGGCCTGCACAATCACCGTCAGGTGATGGCGTTCCTGTGCGACGCCGAGGTGACGGCCAAGCTCTTCGAAGACGTGGGTCCCCGGTACGAGGACCGCGCGGGTGGGTACACGCGCATCCTGAAGCTGGGCCCGCGCCACGGCGACAACGCGCCGATGGCCCGCATCGAACTCGTCTGACCCACTCGGTCGGCACCCGGATCGGACCCCGTCCGTGCGGCTCCGACTGACCGTCGCCTACGACGGCAGCGGCTTCCACGGGTTCGCGCCGAACGTCGGGGTGCGCACGGTCGGCGGTGACCTGGCCGACGCGATCTCCCGGGTGTTGCGCCTGGACACACCGGTGGCCCTCACCTGCGCGGGCCGCACCGACAAAGGCGTGCACGCGCTGGGCCAGGTCGTGAGCCTGGACGTCCCCGATGGTGTCGAGCCGGACGAGCTGGCGCGGCGGGTCAACCGGATCGTGGGTCCCGAGATCGCGGTGCGCGACGGTGCCGTGGTTCCCGACTCCTTCGACGCCCGGTTCTCCGCGGTGTCGCGCACGTACCGCTACGAGGTGTGGAACCACGCCGAGCCGGATCCCTTCCGAGCCCGATGGGCCTGGCACGTGGCCGAACCGCTCGATCTGGCGCGGCTGCGCCTCTCCGGTGACCCGTTCATCGGCGAGCACGATTTCGCCAGTTTCTGTCGGGCGGCGGTCCGCGCCGATGGTTCCCCCGCGCCCTTGCGGCGCCGGGTGCTCTCGGCGGACTGGCGACAGGCTGCACCCGGGGAGCTGCGCTTCACGATCACCGCGACGGCGTTCTGCCATCAGATGGTGCGCTCGATCGTCGGCACGATGGTCGAGGTGGGACTCGGACGGCGCAGTGCCGGGGAGCTCACCGAGGTGATCGCTTCGGGTGACCGGGCCAGAGCCGGCCGGCTCGCGCCGCCTCATGGGCTGTACCTCTCAGCGGTCGGCTACGCCGGCGACACTGCCCCTTGACGTCACGTTACGTGTCCTTTAACCTCGCTGCGTATCAAGAGCCGACGAGGACGAGGGAGAGCAACGATGGATGGTTCGGCGGCGTCGACGGAGCCGACGAGGCGGAAACTGCTACGACGGGGATTGCCCGTCGCCGCGGTGGCGGCGGTGATCGTGGTGGTCACAGCGGCCTGCGCGCCGCCGTTGCCCAAACAGAAGATGGAGGTCGACTCCCTGCTGCACGAGAGCGCGGCCACGTTCGCGTCCCAGGCGTCGAGCGCGGCGTTCCGAGCCGGCTACCCGGGCCTCGATTTCTCCACCGACGGCTGTTCCAACTGGTTTCTGCCCGACCACATGAACGACACCGGGCTCACCTACGACTTCACCGCGGCGTGCTGGCACCACGATTTCGGCTACCGGAACTACCACCGGTTCCTGGCCGCGGGCATGCTCCCGGACCCCGCCGGGACCCGGCAGCGCATCGACACCATGTTCCTGAACGACATGAAAGCGAACTGCGCCCCGCGGCCCGCCTGGGAACGTCCCACCTGCGACTCCCGCGCCGATCTGTACTACTGGCTCGTGCGACGCTACGGCGTGCTCTGAACCACCGGGCCGCCCCCCGAGCGGGACGGGCCGCGGTCAGGACGGCGGTGGGAACTGGCAGGCCCCCGGCGCGCAGGTGTCGATGATCGTTCCGTCGCCCTGTAGGAATCCCTGCTTCTGATCCTGGATGGCCGGTGTGTCCTGGGGGTCGTTGTGCGGATCGTGGGTCTGCACCGGCCGACTCGGATCGTCCTCGACCGGCGGCACGTTCGCGAACGGGTTCGGGTCCGAACCGGTGTCGTTGTAGACCACCGCGGAACCGTCGAAGGGATAGGACGCCACGCACGGCACGTTCCACAGCGGCCATTCGCCCACGGTGCGATCCGGCGCGACCTTCGGGCACTCGGCGAAGAAGTTGCCGTCCCGCCCGATCGTGCGCGCCTCGACGTCACCGGCCCAGTTGGTGACCTGGTGGTCCCCATAGGACAACAACATGAGCACCTTGTGCGCCGGCGTATCGGGGAGGGGATCGTTCACGAGGTGGTCCGCGTACCCGTTGGGCTCCGCGCGGTCCCACTGCATCTGGATCAGGTCCATGGCGATCGTCTGGTCGATGCGCGCCGGGTAGCTGGTGTTCAGCACCGAGAAGAACGGCGCGAAGTCGGTGCTGCGGTCCATCAGGGTCGCGTAGTCGGTTCCGGTGGTTCCCAGCACCGACCGTGTGACGTCGGTGGACACGGCCGTGAAGACCCCGCCCAGGATGCCTCCCTGACTGTTGCCGTCGTAGGTCACCTCGTGCGGCGCGATGACCGAGTCACCATCGGAGTTCTGGAACGCGGGGTCGGTGGCGAACCCGTTCGGGCTGTTCAGCAGCCGGGCGAGGAAGAGCTCGTTCAACACGCCCTGCTGGAGGCGGTCCACCAGTTGGGGGAACTTCGAGAGATCCTGCAGGATGCCGATCGAGGGGACCTCGTCGTCCTCGGACATGCCGATCTCGTCGGTCGCACAGTAGATGCGGCCGAACCGGGACACCATCGCCCGCTGGGAATCGGATCGGACCTCGTGTTTGGAACCGAAGAGGCCGTGGCCGTACACGGTGGGGATCCCGGGAGTGGTGAGGGCGCCGTCGCCGATGATGCAGCGGAAGTCGGCGGTGTAGTCCTGGCCCGAGTACTGGGGCAGGCCGTCCGGGCCGGTGTTGAACGTCGACCCCGGCCCGCCGTCTCCGGTGAGGTAGCTCGGCACTTCGTAGGTGCCGATGATGTCCCGGGCGATACCGGGCCAGCCGGTGTCGTCGTTGACCGAGGTCACCGTGAAGGAGGGCGCCGCGTCGTTGGTGAGCCCGCTCGCGCCGCCCAGGCGCTGGAACGCGTCGTCGCGGATGTGGATCAGTCGGCCGGTCAGGTTCGCGGTGCTGGCCACCGTGAACTGCCAGGCCTGGTACATGCCACTGCGGGGCACACCCCAGCCGTCCAGCTCGTCGAGGATGTGGTCCATGGCGGACTTGTGGGCTTCGAACCCGGCGACGCCCGGTAGATCGGTGCCGTTCAGGTACGCCTGGAACACCGGAGACGGGGCGATCGTGTTGCCGGCTGAGTCCTTCAGGTTCCGCAATGCGACCACGTAGGTGTGGCCTTCGACGTAGTTGGTCTGGGGACGGATGAACAGCACCGGATTCGTGGCATCGGGGTCGACCTTGTCCATCTCGGCCCACACCGGCCACTGCTCACCGGTCGTCGCGTCGAACACCATGACCGGAGACGTCGTCTCCAGCGAGAGCGAGGGCTCGTCCACGACCGGCGTGCCGGGGGTTGCGTCGAGGTCCAGGCCCGGCACCTGCACGATCGCCGGCGCGCCGGGGCTGAACCCGTCGCTGCGGTTGAGCTGTTCGGTGTCGATGTGGACACCCTGGGCGTTCGCCGGCGTGAACACCGGCTTGAGGTTCACCCGCTTGCCCGTCGCGGTGCTCGCGTCCGGCCGGGTGTAGCGGTCGTTCGGGAACGGC
>CAZEAV010000286.1:0-4466 GCA_964510215.1 uncultured Iamiaceae bacterium | reverse complement strand
ACGAAGTTCGTCATGCCGATGTTCACCGAGACGCCCACCCCCACGATCGTGGTGACCCCGAGGTTGCGCAGGACCGGGTCGAGATCCGTGCCGGCCATCGGCCCCAGGCCGTGCAGCCGGGTGATGGAGAAATCGCTCGGTTCGGGCCCCAGTTCTGCGATCACCTGTGCGGCCGGCGTACCGGGGAGCAGTTTCACCGGCGACTTCGCGACCCCGTGGAACAGCCTTGCGTTGGTGTTCGCGCCGAGACCGTCTGCTCGACGGGCGGCGAGGCTGTGGATGACCGGGACCCCCGCGTGGCGGGCCGCCCGGGCGAGAGCTGCGAGCTTCGGGCGGATCGGAGCCGCCGCCCGGCTGAGCTCGGGCAGCGCGGAGCGTTCGCCGATCACGCCGCCCTGGCACTCCTGGGTGACCAGGGCACAGCGGCGCGGTTCCAGGAGCACGTCGAGGTCCGGGGCCATGACGATCGAATCTATCGGAGTGGTGCCCCACGTTCTGACGCCCCGTCAGGTCCTCGTCGGCCGCCGGAGTCGTGCCGTGGCCCACCCCCGACTTGCGTCTTTGCACGCATCACCCGCCCCGAGCAAGGAAAACCGTGCAAAGACGCGCTATCGACTCCGACGCCAGGGCCAGAACGTCACACCCGGCCGCGACGATGTGGCCATGAAGCGACGCCCAGGTCCATCGGGGACACGTGCCACGACCGGGCTCGGTGCAGTCGAACGAGCCCTCGACGGCCTTGCCCGCCCGCGCCTCGGTGCCGTCTCCACTACCGAGCTACGACAGGCGGGGATCGACGACGACCGACGTGAACATGCCCTCAATCGGGGCACACTCATCCCCATCGGCCCGCGCGTCTACCGGGCCGCCGGCGTGAGCCTGACTCGCGAGGCGGAGCTGCGGGCGGCGTGCGCCTCGATAGGTCCCCATGCGGTCGTGTCCCACCGCTCCTCACTGCGGATCTGGCGCCTGATCGACAACGTCGACACGATCGAGGTCACGGTTCCACTGGGCCGGCGCTGCACCATCGACGGCCTCACCGTCCACCGATCGACGGATCTGGCCGACCCGTACTGCGGTGTCCGGCGCGGCGTTCCGGTCACGACTCCCGCCCGATCGTTGCTCGATGCTGCGGCCGTGCTTGCACCGGCAGAGCTGGAACAGGCGGTCGAAGGGGCATTGAGCGACCGTCTCGTGTCGGTCGCCGGTCTCCGCACCATCCTTCACGAACTCGGGCGGCCCGGCCGGCGGGGCGCCGGCCGACTTCGGCTCTACCTCGATCGTCGAGCACTCGCCGATGCGCGACCGGAGTCCCGTCTCGAACCGGTGATGGCTCGGGTGTGTCGAGATCACGGAGTCGGACCGGTGCTCTACCAAGCGAACGTGGTGCTCGACGGGAAGACCTATCGACCCGACTTCCAGGTTCCGGAAGCGCTCCTCGCGGTGGAGGTCGACGGCTTCGACGCCCACCGCAGTCGGGCGGCCTTCGACCACGACCTGACCCGCCAGAATGCCTTCATCCGACACGATTGGCTCGTGCTTCGCTACACCTCGTCGCACATGCGGCGACCGGCCAAGGTTGCGAACGAGATCATCGCCGTGGCCCGTCGACGCCGAGCGGAGCTCGGCACCCCCGCTTCCTGACCCGGTCATTGCGCGGTCTTTGCACCCGTTTCCCGCCTCAGGAGGGGAAAACCGTGCAAAGTCGGGGTCGCAGTGGATCCGGAGAAGTGAGAAGCTGAGCGCCATGGACCACGGCGATCGAATCACCACGTTCTCCAACGACGGCTTCACCTTCGAGGTACTCGATTCCGGGCCCATCGACGGTGAGGTCGTCGTGTGTCTGCACGGGTTCCCCCAACCCGCGTCGTCGTGGGACCAGGTCGCCGAGGGATTGCGTGCGGCCGGGTTCCGCGTGCTCGTCCCCACTCAACGCGGCTACTCGGCCGACGCCCGACCGACGAGCCGACGGGCGTACACCACGGCGAAGCTGGCCGGCGACATCGTCGCGCTGATCGACAGCGCCGGCGTCGACAAGGCCCACATCGTCGGCCACGACTGGGGAGGAGGGGTCGCCTGGCAACTCGCCGCTTCCCACTCGGAGCGGTGCGCGACGGTGACGTCGGTGTCCACGCCTCATCCCGGCGCCATGGTCGCATCGATGACCAGGAGCACCCAGTTGCTGCACTCGTGGTACATGCTCGCGTTCCAGATCCCCTGGCTGCCCGAGCAACTCATGGCCAAGGCCGGCGTCGAACGGGCGAAGACGGCGCTCATGCAGGACGGGCTGGGCGAGGCGGCCGCTGCGGCGAGCGCCGCGCTCGTCTGCGACCCGGCTACCGCCCGGGGCATGATCGGCTGGTATCGGGCGCTCCCCTATGCGGGGAAGGAACCGATCGGCGAGATCGACCTTCCCTGCGCGTACATCTGGAGCGACGGTGACCGCTATCTGGGCCGCTTGGCTGCCGAGCACACCGCGGACTGGGTGACCGGCCCGTACCGGTTCGTCGAGATCACGGGCGGCACGCACTGGCTGCCCGACTCCCACCCGAAGCGCGTCACGGACACCGTCGTCGGCCTCGCATCGGAGCATCCAACGAGCTGAACGGCGGCACGGGCACGTCACATCTGGCCCGGCGCGTCCCGTCGGTTTCAGACGTTCGTCACCGAACAGGGCTTGGCGGGCGGACCGTTGCGCTCTTCGGTCGACCGCACCTGTCGGCTCGTCGTCGACGCAGCGGCTGATGCTCCTCCCGAGCATCGACAACTCGCCTGACGATTGCCTCTCGTCATGATAGACATACGGAGGCGTGTGGCACCGTGACGCGCCACCCGCTCGAGGTGACCGACGCACGCTCGGAGGAGAGGATCATGGGATTTGCGATTCGCCGTGGACTGCACATCGAGGAAGTGGATCCTGGATATCTGGTCCTTGATCCATCGGGCGAGCACGTCTGGCGTCTCGAAGGCGACCAGGTCGAAGCATTCGAGCTGGCGCGCTCAGGTGTCGAGGAAGTGCCCGAAGCACTGGAGCAGGCCATGGCCGGGCTGATCACCCTGGGCATCGTGGAAACGAATCGGTGGTCGCGCCGGCGGGTGCTGCAACTCGGTGGTGCCGCGGCGGCCGCCGGCGTTGCGGTGATCGCCCTGCCCAGTGTCGCCGCCGCGGCATCACCGGGCGGTGGAACCGGGACGGGACCCACCAGTACGACCTCCACCACCACGACCACCACCACGACGCCCCCCGCGTCGGTGCATTTCGATGAGTCCGCCCCGGGCACCTACCAGGTACAGATCCCGGCCGGGGTCGCGCTCAGCTATGTCGCGATCGGCGGCGGAGGCGGATGCGGCAGCAGCAACAACATCCCTCTGAACGGCAGGACCGGCTCCGACGGCACCCAGATCACCGGCAGGCTTGCCGCTCGGGCCACCGCCTACACCTTGTCCGTCGTCGTCGCCGGCGGCGGGCACGGCGGAAAGGCAGGGTCGCGGTCCGACGCCGGAGGCGGAAAATCCGGCGGTGGCCAAGGTGGCTACTACGCGGGTGGGGGCGGTGGTGCATCGAGCATCGAGGACCTCGGTGCCGCCATCCAGATCGTCGCACCCGGCGGTGCCGGCGGTGCGTTACTCTATGCGGGCGCGGACCCAACCACATCTCCGCCGAACTGGAACGGTTCACGGATCGCCGGCAACAGCGGCAGCGGCAGCGGCAGCCAGAACGGCGGCGGAGGTGGCGGCGGGGACGCGCAGACCGTCGGCGTCGGCGTCGGCGGCGACTCCGGCGGCGGCGTCGATGGCTCAGACGGCACTGCGTCCGGTGGCGGCAACGGCGGACAGGACACCTCCGGCAATTTCGGCGGTAGCGGTGGCGGGGGTGGCCTGACCGGTGGAGGTGGCGGGGGCGGATTGCTCTCCGACCCGAACTCCGGGCTCGTCAACGGCTATGTGGGCGGTGGCGGTGGGGGTTCTGCAATCGCGACGGGCAGCATCGTGGACTCGGGCGCCGGCACCTACCCGGTCGCCGCCGCCACGACCGATTCGACGGCCGGTAACGGCGGCGCCCGCCAGAACGCCGTGAGCGTGAACGGCCAGGACGGGCGGGTCACGATCACGTCGATCTGACCAGGCCAGGCCGAGTCGACACCACCGGTGGGCGTTCGACCCACGACCGTCGGCGCGACCGTCTACCGTGAAGCGCCGATGAGCGACCAGCCCTACGACACGATCCGTTACACCCAGACCGGCGCCGTCGCAACCGTCACGCTGGATCGGCCCGAGCGCTACCACGCGTTCGACAAGGTCATGTGCGACGAGCTCGCCGCGGTGTGGGACCGGGTCCGTCACGACGGCTCGGTGTCGGTGATCGTGCTCACCGCGACCGGCGACAAAGCGTTCTGCACCGGCATCGACCGCGACTTCGTGCCCACCGAAGGTGCGGGCTCGTCACGGACGTTGCGCGTGCCCAG
>CAZEAV010000285.1:0-4470 GCA_964510215.1 uncultured Iamiaceae bacterium | reverse complement strand
TCGGTCGCGTGTACGGCGCCACCGGTCAGGTGCCACAGCAGCCAGGAGTCGATGGTCCCCACCGCGAGGTGATCGCCCGTTCCCAGATCGACGTTCTGGAACAGCCACTCCAGTTTGGTGGCCGAGAAGTACGGGTCCGGGATGAGTCCGGTCGTCTGTCGGATCAGGTCCAGGTGATCACGGCGGAGCTCGTCACAACGTGCTGCCCCGCGCCGGTCCTGCCAGACGATCGCCGCATGGAGCGGTTCCCCGCTCCGGCGATCCCACGCCACGACCGTCTCACGTTGGTTGGTGATTCCGATCGCCGCGGGCAGGGTGCCCAGATCGTCGATGAGTGCCGCTGCGGCCGCCGTGATCTTCGTGGCGATCTCGGCGGCATCGTGCTCCACCCAGCCCGGCCGAGGGAAGGACTGGGTGATCTCGGCGTAGCGCTGGGCGATCGCCGTCCCCCGGGTGTCCACGGCGACGGCGCGCACGCCGGTGGTTCCCGCATCCAGCGCGCAGACATAATCCATCGGCGGCCCTCAGCGGCCGGAGCCCGAGCGTCGGGCGGTCGTCGTGGGAACCGGCTTGAAGTCGCTGGTCTCGGCAACGGCCACCGGCCCGTTGACCGTTGGGATCTTGATGGGTTTGCCGTCGACCTTCACCCTCACCGCGGTGTAGGAGTTGCCGTCGGTCTGGTTCGCCGGCATCGTGAGGGTCTGCACGATCTGCTTGAACGCCACCGAGTTGTTGGGCGACCCGATGATGTTGATGGCCTTGGACACATTGATGACCAGGACGCTCGGATCGGTCGGGTCGGCCTCTGCCCCCAGCAGGCGCGTGTCACGGGGGACATAGGACGACAGTCCCAGCTTCCGCTGCGGCTCGGTCGGTCCGGTCGCCAGCGCATCGAACAGCGACTGGACGTCCAGGCTCTTCAGCTCGGTGACCTTGCACTCGAGCTCGGGGTGGGAGTTGTCGGTGCTCTGGGGCACGAAGCACACCTTGCCGGTGATCGCACTGGCACCGAGGGTGGTGGTCGGAATGGAGAACAGCGCGGAGACCTTCGATTTGTCGATCGTGCGCGGCGCGCTCTCCGCCGGCAGCGGCGAACACCCGGCGCCAAGGCCGAGTAACAGGATCCCCGCGATGACGGTCCGGGCGTTCACGACACGGGCTCCTCGTCCAGTTCCTCGATATGGACCCCGCCGCCGAGCTCCACGACGAAGCGGGCACCGGAATTTCCGTCCGGGCGGTCCTCGACCCAGACCGCGCCACCTTGCAGGCGAAGATGCTCGGACACCAGCGCGAGCCCCAGTCCGACCCCGCCGCTTCCCGCGTTGCGCCGTCCCGCGGCGGAGCCCCGGGAGAAGCGGTCGAAGATCAGGGCGCGGTCCGCTTCGGGGACGCCCGGGCCCTCGTCCTCCACCCCGATGCGCAGATGGTCGTCCACCATCGAGATCTCCACGCGCGTCGGGTGACCGCCGTATTTGGTCGCATTGTCCAGCAGGTTCGCGATGACACGGGACAGCCGTCGTTTGTCGACCCGGACGATGGCGGTTGTCAGCTCGGGGTCGACCTCGACCGGCGTGTCGAGATGCTGGCTGGCCACGACCGCACGCACCAACTCCACGATACGGATCTCGGACAACTCGAGTTGAATGGCGCCTGCGTCGTACCGGGAGATCTCCAGCAGATCCTCAACGAGCTGTTGGAATCGCTCCAGGTCCGCGGCCATGAGATCGACCGCGGAGCGGACCGGCCCTTCGGGGATGTCGTCGCGGCGTGATTCGATCACCTCCATTGAGGCGGTCAGGGTGGTGATGGGGCTACGCAGCTCATGGGACACGTCGGACGTGAAGCGGGCGTCCTGGTCGATCCGGGTTTCCAACGCCTCGGCCATGTGGTTGAACGAGTCGACCAACGCGGAAAGGTCCGGGTCCGGCGACTCGTTCAACCGCGTGTTCAGCCGACCGCCCGCGATGGCTTCGGCCGCGAGTCCGATCGCCCCCAGGGGGCGGAGGACGCCGCGACTCACCCACCACCCGAGTAGCGTCCCCAGCGCGGTCGTGGCGGCCATGGCGATGATCAACAGCGGCGTCAACGTGTTGAGCGTCTGGGCGATGTCCTCCAGGGAGGAGAACTCGTAGTACTGGCCGATCTGGTTGCCTTGCTGCAGCTCGGGCAGGGGCAGTCCGACGACGAGCATCGTCCCGTTGTTCTTCACATCGGTCCGCATGGTCGCCGGCTGCCCTGCGGCGACCTTGCGTTGCAGCGCCGTGGGCACCTGGTCCAGGACGAATTGCTGGGCGTTGGTCGAACCGGTGACCTGTCCGCCCTGGTTGTCCGGCACCAGGATGACCGCGTAGCTGCCCGAGCCGCTGACATAGGACTGGAGCACGTCGTTCACCTCTTCGGAGCCGACGGAGACCTTGGACAGGGCCGACTGGACACTCTGCGCGTCCAGGTAGGCGCGGTCGATGGTCTCGCTGTGGCGTTGATTCAGCAGGGTCCTGCGGGTCAACGCATAGGTGCCCGCCGAAAGCACGATCGACAACAGCGCCGCACCGAGTGCGAACGAGATCATCACCCTCGTCCGCAGACGCAACGGCCTGGCCAGTCGTCGTTCGTGCATCGGGCCCCTGGTCAGGTCTGGAGTTTGTAACCCAGGCCGCGGACCGTCACCACATGACGGGGATTCGCAGGATCCGTCTCGACTTTCGTGCGCAGACGCCGGACATGCACGTCCACGAGCCTACCGTCACCGAAGTAGTCGTACCCCCAGACCCGCTCCAGCAGCACTTCCCGACTGAACACCCGCCCGGGATTCGACGCGAGTTCCACCAGCAGGCGGAACTCGGTCTTGGTGAGATGCACCTCGACACCGGCGACGCGCACCATGCCCTCGTCGGGGATGATCTCCAGATCACCGAAACGCAGGTGCGTTGCTCCGCTGTCCACGGTCCGGGACCGGCGGAGCAGGGCCCGGATCCGCGCCGAGAGTTCCTTCGGAGCAAAGGGTTTGGTGAGGTAGTCGTCCGCGCCGGCTTCGAGTCCGGCGACGACGTCGTGGGTGTCGTCGCGCGCGGTGACCATGATGATCGGCACGTCGCTGAGCCGCCGGATCTCCCGGCAGACCTCGAACCCGTCGATGTCGGGCAGCATGATGTCGATCAACACCACATCGGTGGGTCGCTGCTCGAACCGTTCCAGCGCCTCGGAACCGGCGGCAGCCTCGGAGACGTCCCATCCTTCTGCCTCGAGGGCGAGTTTCACCGCCGTTCTGATGCGTTCGTCGTCTTCGACGGTGAGGATGCGGGTTCCCACACCCCTAGCCTGCCAAATTCGCGCCCGTCGCGCGCGGATGGGTCCTCCACCGCAAGGCCTTCGGAACGGGCCGTGACGAGCAGATCGCGTAACGCGCCCGAGATGACCGGCGTGCCGGCGATCGTCATGGCGCCGTCGGCGTGGCCGGCGTCCAGACCGGTGACCAGGGCTCCGGCCTCGGCGGCGATCAGGGCGCCCGCAGCGAGATCCCAGGGTTGCAGTCCGGTCTCGAAGTACGCGTCGAGCCGGCCCGCCGCCACGTGGCACAGATCCAGGGCGGCGGCCCCCAGGCGGCGGATGTCCCTGATGTCGCCCATGATCCGGGCCACGACGGCCGCCTGCTCCCGGCGTCGCTGTGGGTCGTAGGAGAACCCGGTGCCCACGAGTGCGTGGCCGAGATCGGTGGCGTCCCGGACCCGCATCCGGACCCCGTTGCAGGTCGCCCCCCCACCGAGCGTGGCGCGGTAGGTGTCGCCCCGGATCGGATCGACCACGACCCCGGCGACGACCTGGTCGCCGATCGCGGCTGCGATCGAGACGTTGTAGCCCGGAAGGGAGTAGACGAAATTGGTCGTGCCGTCGATGGGGTCGATGATCCAGGTGACCCCGGAGGTCCCCGGCCGCGAGTTGCCTTCCTCGGCCAGCACCGCGTCATCGGGTCGGGCCCCGAGTACCTCCGCGACGATCGCCGCCTCGGTCGCCCGATCGGATTCGGTGACCAGGTCGGTGGGTGAGGACTTGGTGGCCGCGACCGTGATCTCGCCGTCCGATCGTCCTCGGAGGAGGTGCGCGGCGCGCTCCGCTGCTCGGTGTGCGAGGTCGGCAAGGTCGTCGGGGGTGGGCCGGTCCATGGGGTCCAGCATGCACCATTGCCTGGGTGCCGCCGATTCCGTCCACGGTAGGGTCGGCGTCCGTGGACGAGATCGGCGTGGAGGTTCCCGAGCGGGCCATGGCGGTGTTCGCGCATCCGGCGGACGCCGAGATCGCCTGTGGGGCGACGCTCGCGCGGTGGGCGGCTTCGGGATGCGCCGTGGCGCTCGTGATCTGTGCACAGGGGGACAAGGGCAGCCACGAACCAGACGACGACCCATCGCAGGTGGCGGCGGCCCGGATGGCCGAGGTGGACGCGGCGTTGCGGCGAGCCGCGTACGACATCGGCTA
>CAZEAV010000284.1:0-4474 GCA_964510215.1 uncultured Iamiaceae bacterium | reverse complement strand
CTCCCGCTCCTTTGGCGGCGACGCCTCCCGGCGGTACCGGCATCGACACGGCTCAGGCCTCCATCGAGAATCTCGTCCGCCAGTGGCCGGGCTCGACCTCGTTGGCCTCGAAGCCGAATCCCTGGCTGGAGAGCACCCCTTCGAGTGGGGTCGGTTCGAACGGTGCGACGACCACGAGGTCTTCGTCGCCGAGTTCGCCCACGGTCGCCATGATCGTCTCGAAAGGCTCTTCGCCGGCGTCGATGATCGGGCGGACGTCCAGCACCCGGGCGAGTTTGGTGAACGTCGTCGTCCACTCGCCGGCCCCGTGTTCGGCACCGGACCACGTCGACTCGCCCGGCCGCAGGGTTTCGAGTTCGGTGTACAGGTGCAGTGGCCGGTGGTCGGTGATCAGTTCCAGTGTGGCTCCCGCTTCGAGCGCATCGAGGCGGGAATGGATCAGCGGATGGCGCTCGTCGTGGGGGATGTCTCGGACATCGACGGTGGTCGGCTCTGTGGTGCTCATCACGGCCTCGTAGGATCGAAGGGAAGCGATAGGTTATTCTGTCAGCAGACAGAAATACTACGACCACCGTTCGAGACATGGCAAGACTCGGGGCTGGTGTTGTGACCGAACCCACAGCGAAAACCGAGACCGATGGGACGACCGAAGCACTGTCGGTCGCCGATGAGGCGTTTCGCAAGCGGTCCCACGCGCTGGGCGACCCCACGCGCTACGCGATCTACCGCGCGATCGCCCGTCGGGACCTTCCGGTTTCGGTCGCCGAGCTCACCGACGCGTTCGATCTGAACCACAACACCATCCGACAGCACCTGGCCGAGCTGCGCGACGCCGGATTGGTCGAGGACGTACCCGATGCGCCTCAGGGTCCGGGCCGGCCGCGCATCCGTTATCGGCTCACCGCCGAGGCGGCCGGGGAGTGGAACGACGAAGGTCCCTACGAACGGCTGAGTCTGTTGCTGTTGGAGGTGGCTTCCACCGGCGCGTCCGCGTTGGAGGTGGGACGGTCCGCGGGGAAGCGCGTGCCCCTGGACCATGCGGCGGACGACCCGCTCGCGGCGATGACCGCGGCGATGACCGCGCAGGGTTTCGCCCCGCAGGTGGTCAGCGACGATGCCCGCGCCGAACTGGTGCTGGGACACTGCCCGTTCGCGTCTGCGGCCGAAGTCGATCCCCAGGTCGTCTGCCTGTTGCACCGCGGCATGCTGGAGGGACTCGCCGCGCAGATCGACGGGGTGGCGGTGTCCGACCTGGTCGCCAACGACCCCCGGCATGCCGGATGCCGGGTGCTGGTGGACCGGGTGCCCGACCGCGGCTGAGACGCCCGGATCCGGCGGAGTCTTCAGATGTCGCACGCTCGCGTGGCCCGGTCGTCGGGGAGAACCCCTACGGTGGGGCCGTGAAGATCTACACACGCAAAGGTGACGACGGCACCACCGGGCTCCTCTATGGCGGTCGGGTGGGCAAGGACTCGCCCCGACCGGTCGCGTACGGCACGGTCGACGAGGCCCAGGCCGCGCTCGGCGTCGCGCGTGCAGGATGTGAGTCGGGAGGGGAACTGGACCGGATCCTCGTGCGTCTGGAGCACGACCTGTGGGTGCTGATGGCCGAGCTCGCAACTGCGCCGGGGAACCGTCGCAAACTCACCGAAGGCAAGAACCTGGTCGGGGCGGACATGGTCACCGCGCTCGAGGAGCTCATCGATGACGTGACCGACCGGTTCGACCAACCCACCGAGTTCGTGGTGCCAGGCCAGGACATCGTGGCCGCCCGACTGGACGTGGCCCGCTGCGTGGTGCGGAGGGCCGAGCGCGACGCGCTGAGCGTCGAGGACGCGGCACAGACCCAGGTGGTGCCGTATCTGAATCGGCTGTCCGATGTGTGCTGGACCCTGGCGCGGTGGCGTGAAGCCACCGCGGCCGGAGGATCACTGGCCAGTCGCGCCACCTGAGGTCCCGTTTTTCGACAGGGCCGCGCGCCGCTCGTGGTTCGCGTGGGCGGCGCGGAGCGACGGTGGCAGTTGGCCGAGTTTGCGGGGCGAGAGCGTGGGAACCCTGGTGTGGACTTCCAGCACCTGCTCTGAGAAGCGTGCCATGTGGAACACACAGAGCCGGTGCAGCGCACGGACGAAAGCCGCGTCCGCGCCTTTGGGCCGGCCGAGGCCCAGCGACCTGGAAGTGTCGGTCACGGGTAGCCAGAACCCCTCTGGGTTGTGCGCCAGCGCGGTCGCGAGACGCCGCAACAGCAGCGTGCTGGAAGGGCCGAGGATGCCGAGCCAGAACAGCTCGGTGTAGCTGGAGCGGGCATCGTGTCCCCGTTCGGCCAGGTACGGGTCCGGCCAGGACACGACGCGTAGGGAGCCGTCGAGGGGGATCGGGAGCTTCCGGCGGTCGACACGACCGCATCGTGGCGACGTGTGGTCGGCCCTGGCAGCGGATCGGCCCTCGACGGCGGTCTGGGTGGCGGACATGAAAGCCTCCTGGGGGTGCATGATCGGCAGCCGATCACAATGTCTGTGGATATGTGTCATGTATTCCCATGTATCATCGTGTTCAAACCTTTTCCCTGGCGGGCCGGGAATGGCCGACAATGGGCAGACGACGCCGTGGGCACCGGACGCCGCAGGCCGGGCGGGCTGTGTCGAAACCTGACCAAACCGATAGGCTTTTGATTCGAAGGGCCCGGGGCCGCCGGGCCGTCCGTTCCTCCGATCGACTGCGAGGCGACTGCAATGGCAACCTTCCGAGAACTGCTCAACCAGGCCAAGGCCGGGGTCACCGAAGTCACCACTGCCGAGACCGACGAGTTGCGCTCCCAGCCGGGAACGGTGGTGCTCGATGTCCGTGAGCCCTCCGAATACGACCAGGGTGCCATTCCCGGGGCGATCCACATTCCCCGGGGTCAGCTCGAGACGACCATCGAGGGCAAGGTGCCCGACCACTCCACCAGAGTCCTCATCAACTGCGCGAGCGGTGTGCGTTCGGTGTTCGCCGCGCAGACGCTCGGCGAGTTGGGCTACACCGACGTGGCGTCGGTTGCGGGAGGATTCAACCAGTGGAAGGACGAGGGCCGCGAGTGGGTCACTCCGCAGAACCTCACGCCCGAACAGCGCAACCGTTACCAGCGGCATCTGTTGCTGCCCGAGGTCGATGTCGCGGGGCAACTGAAGCTGCTGGACGCGAAGGTACTGCTGCTGGGCGCGGGTGGACTGGGCTCACCGGCGGCCTACTACCTGGCCGCGGCCGGCGTGGGCACGATCGGTGTCATCGACATGGACGTGGTGGACGAATCGAACCTGCAACGTCAGATCCTGCACAACCTCGACCGGATCGGTGACCGCAAGGTCGACTCCGCCAAGAAGACGATCACCGCGCTCAACCCCGACGTGAACGTCGTGACCTTCGACACCAGGCTCGGTGCGGACAACGTCATGGAGATTCTCGAGGGCTTCGACATCATCGTCGACGGTCTCGACAACTTCCCGACCAGGTACCTGGTGAACGACGCGTCGGTGAAGTTGGGGATTCCGGTGGTGCACGGCTCGATCTTCCGTTTTGAGGGCATGCTGACGGTGTTCGACCCCAAACGGGGGCCGACCTACCGCGACTTCGTGCCCGAGCCACCTCCCGCGGAGTTGGCCCCGTCGTGCTCGGAAGCCGGCGTACTCGGCGTGCTGCCCGGCATCATCGGCACGCTCCAGGCGATCGAGACGGTGAAGCTGATACTGGATCTGGGCGATCCACTCATCGGACGGATGCTGCAGTACGACTCGCTCGAGGAACGTTTCCGCGAGTACAAGATCCGGGTCGACCCGGCGAACGAGATCACCTATGCGAACCGGGACCGGATCCGCATCGTGGAGCTCGAAGGCCTCTGCCAGCCGGAGCCGCTGGAAGCTCCGGCCGCCTGACCGGCGCGCGAAGCCGCCGGACGGGGCGGCGCGGCTGACCTCACGTGCGGGCGACCCCCGGAAGGGACGGCCGACTCACCGGTGTCGCGTCAGGGAACGTGTGCGACGTTAACGGTCGGCGTGGCGGACCCCCGATGTCTTCTGACACGGCACTAGCGTGAGCGGGGTCGTGACCGAGCCTCCACCGCCTTCCCGGCACCGCCTGCGCCGCTACGTGCCCCTGATCGTGGGCGTGGTGCTCACGGTGGTGTGTGCGGTCTTCATCGTCAAGGTGCTCGTCGACGACTGGGCACAGGTCTCGGACAAGATCGCAAACGCGTCGCCGGGATGGCTCATCGGCGGCCTCGTACTGGCCGCACTCGGTATGACCGTGATCGCCTTCACCTGGGCCGACGCGCTGGCGGTGATGGGCGGGTCCATGCCACGAGGACGGTCGATCGCCTGGTACTACGTCGGGGAGATCGCCAAGTACCTGCCCGGATCGATCTGGGCGGCGGTGGGTCGCGGCGAGATCGCCCGTCGCCGCGGCATCCCGGCCAATCAGGCCTACCCGAGCGTCGTGT
>CAZEAV010000283.1:0-4483 GCA_964510215.1 uncultured Iamiaceae bacterium | reverse complement strand
GACGACCCAGACGGCCCGCGATCAACAGCCGCACCTCCCCTTGGACCACCTCGATCGGGGCGACCGTGGCCGCATCCACGACCGCCGCGTAATCCAGGTCGATCAACGGCGCCGTGGCCACCACCGCACGCATGGCCGCCCGGATCTGTTCCGCGTCCCGCGTCCCGTTCAGGATCCGGTCCCGCCCGGCACACAACGCGGCATACAACGCCGGGGCCGCGGCACGTTCGCGCCCGCTCAGATACACGTTCCGACTGGAGCGGGCCAGACCGTCGGCTTCGCGCACCGTGGGAACGCCGACCACCTGGACTCCCAGGGAGAGGTCACGGGCCAGGCGTCGCACCAGGACGAGCTGCTGGTAGTCCTTCTCGCCGAAATAGGCCCGGCACGGTCCGACGATCGCGAACAACTTGGTCACCACCGTGGCCACACCCGCGAAGTGCGTCGGTCGGTGCGCGCCCTCGAAACGCTCGGTGACACCGGCCACCGACACCGTCGTGGCCATCGGCTCGGGGTACATCTCGTCGACTTCCGGGTGGAACACCACGTCGCCCCCCGCCGTCCCGATGAGGCCGAGATCACGCTCCAGGTCCCTGGGGTAGGCCTCGAGGTCCTCGTGGGGCGCGAACTGCAACGGATTGACGAACACCGAGACGACCACGACATCGCATGCCTGGTGCGCCGACCGGATCAGCGCGGCGTGCCCGTCGTGGAGGGAGCCCATGGTCGGCACGAAGCCGATCGTGTGCCCGGCGGACCGCTCGGCGGCGAGCCGTTCACGCAGCGGGGCGATCCGGCGGACGACATCACTCATCGGCGCTCCCGGGATGCGCCGTCACCGGGCGCAGCCGACCCCCGCTCGGCGTACAGCCACGCGGGCGGTTCGGGCGAACCGGGAACCAGCCGGGTCGCCAACTCCGCCATCGCCGCGTACCCGGGGCGCTCCCGGGCGTCCAGCGCGTCCAGATGACGGGCCACGGTGTCCCAGTCGCCGCGGGCGACCGGGCCGGTCAACGCGCGGGTCGGCCCGAGCTCGGCGACACCGGCGAGGGTCTGTGCACCGAGCCCGAGAAAAGCGTCGAGTGGCAGCCCGATACCGTGCGCGATGCGCGTCACCTGGCCGAACAGGGCGACCAGGTGGTTCGACGCGATCGCGGCAGCCGCGTGGTACGCGGCCCGGTCGGCGTCGGACACGGTGATCCGGTGACCGCCCAGGCCCGCGACGATCGAGTCGAGTACCGCGGCATCGGCCGCATCCGCGGCGGCCACCGCGAACCACGCGTCGTGGCGCAGGAGGGCCGCGCCGGTGGCCGGATCCGGGATCGACACCAGGGGGTGCAGCGCCCCACGGCGGGGGTGCCCGGCGAGCACGTCGAGCCCATGGGACCCCGCCAGGTGCACCACGAGCGTCTCGGCGCGCGGCTCCAGGGCCGCAGCGACCTCGGCCACCGCCCGATCCGGCGTGGCGATCACGACCAGGTCGGCGTCTGCTGTGGCACGGGCCGGATCCTCACCGTGAACGATCGGATCGAGGATCCGAAAACCCAGTTCCGCCAGGACCCGGGCGAATGCCCCACCGGCCCGGCCCGGCCCGATCACCCGCACGCGCCCCTGCCCGACGCCGGACACGGGCGGCTCCGACCGCGCCACGGCATTCACCGCGCCGGCCCCGTCGACATGCCGGGTCCGGCGCGTCGACGTTTGCCGCACCTCGCGCCCGGGGTCCCGGTAACCTTGGAACGCGACGGGTCGCCGCTCGCCCGCACCGTTCGCCGACACCGGGAGTCCGGTATGGCACAGCACGCCGACATGGCCCGGGTTCTCGCATCCCACGCGGGTGAATTCGGCGACGACGAGCCGCTCCTCGGCGCGATGTCGGCGAGTCTGCCCAAAGGCGACGTGGTGCTGAACCCGCGGAAGATGGGCAGGACGTCCGGCTTCCCACTGGCAGCGAAGATGACACTCGCCCTCACGGCGCGGCGCATCGTGGTGTACAAATCCGGTTGGGGATCCAGGGTCGGTGTCCGCCTCGGCGAGGTGCCGCTGCACCGGGTGGCGAACATCGAGATCACGTGGAACCGGAAGCTGGCGATCGTGGCGATCGATCTCCGCGATGCCCCGCCGGTGGTGATGCGGGCCATGGATGCATCCGGCGCGGAAGTGTTGCGCAACCAGTTCCTGCACCTGCGCGGTCGCATCTGAGGACCCACCGGCGTCCTCGAGGCTGCCCGACGCATCAGCCCACCGCGAGCGGTCCGAGTCGCCGCACCGATCCGGCGGACAGTGCGAGGTCGTCGCCCGTGACCAGATCCGGCGCAAGCTCGGAGAGCGGCGCGAGCACGAAGCGGCGTTGGAACATGCGGGGATGGGGCACGGTCAGCTCCGGGTCGTCGAGCTCCACGTCGTCGATCCAGAGTATGTCCACGTCCAACGTGCGAGGTCCCCATCGCTGCTGGCGGACCCGCTCGGCGGCCGATTCCAGGCGGCGGCACACGGCCAGCAGCTCATGGGGCCCCAGATCGACGTCGATCTGTACCACCAGATTCAGGAACGGCCCCTGTCCGGCGGGCCCACCGACCGGATCGGTCTCATAGACGTCCGACACCCTGACCACCCACGCTCCGAGCGTGGCCAGCGCATCGGCGAGGTAGCGTTCCCGATCCCCCAGATTCGAGCCGAGCCCGAGAAAGGCGCGCGTCACCCGCGACTCCGCCGACGCGTGATCGCCACACCCGCCGTGGCCAACTGCTGGGGTACCGGCGGACGGAGCTTGCGGACCGCAACGGAGACCGAGTCGGCCGAAGTGGTATCGAGCACCGCGTCGGCCAGGAGCTCGGCGAGACGCTCCAGCAGTTTGGGGCTCGACGCGCCGCACACCTGTTCCACCAGGTCGCAGACCGCGCCGTAGTCGACCGTGTCGCCGAGCGCGTCAGTTGCCCCGGCTCGGGACCAGTCGCCGCGAAGGTCCAGGTCGATCTCCAGTGGCTGGTCCCGTTCGCGTTCCTCGGGCAGCACCCCGCAACGCGCGCTCAGCCGGAGTCCCCGCAGTTCGATCCGATCATCGGACACGTGCTGGTTCATTCAACGCTTCGCGGCAGCCGGCTTCGCGGTCGAGGACTTCGCGGCGGTCGACTTCGCGTTCCGCCGCTTCCCGGCCTTTTTCGCCGCCGCCTTCTTCTTCCCACCGGCGGATCCGGCAGCCGTCTTCGTTTCCGGCGTCCCGGATCGTCCGGTACGCTTCGGCGTCGCCGGGGCTTTCGACGCTTTCGACACGGATTCCCCGCTCGCCGCACGGTTCCGCGCGCCGGCCGACGCCCGGACCGAGCTCGCCACCTGATGCGACGCTCGCCGCGCCGCGGCCAGCGCCTCGCGTGCGGCAGGAGCCGCCGACTCCAGCTCCGCGGCGGTGCTGACCAGCTCCCGACCGTACGGGCCGAGCTGGCGCTTCACCATGCGCTCGATGAGGGTGACCGCCTCGGGCCCTTCGGGCACGAGACCCGTCCATACCAGGTAGCCGGTGAGCAGGCCGCACACCGTGTCGTCCAACGTGTCGGCGTGCAGCAGGATCTTCTCGCCGTCGGCGAGCATCTGTTGCAGTTCCGGGTACAGCGCGGCGATGAACGGGGCCGGTTCTTCGGTGTTCTCGAATCCGCGATGCCGCCAGTTCACCCCCAGCTCGTCGTAGTTGTGCAGGTTGTGCGGGGCGGGGATGATCGAGACGACACACGTGAAACCCTGCTCCCGGACCCAGATGATCTCCTCCTGGCGCCGAACACGTCGATGATTGACCCCGTAACCACCGGGACGCTCGGATACGGCCAGACGGTCCTTCATGATCCAGGCGAAGTTCCGGGGCGGAATGCCCTGCGCCCATTTGCCTTTGCCTGCCATCGTGCGTTCACTGCTCCTGATCTCATCGGGATGCCGGGCGTCATCGGACACCGTGTGGACGCTGCCCGGCGACGGGATTCGCCGCGCAGCGTGGACCCGACCATCCATTGTACGGACACGGTCAAATCGGCCGGTGTTCTACACGACATTCCGACGGGCAACGAGCGACGCGACGGGCACGGTCGACGCGACCGGACCCGGGCGCCGTTCTCAGCCCACCGGGGCGGTGCGCCGGAGGGCGGAGACGGTTTCGGCCACGTCGTGCACCCGTACCACGGCCGCACCGTGCCGCCAGGACCACACCGCGGTCGCGATCGACGCCTCGAGCCGCTCGGCGACCGGCGCCGCCAAGGTGCGCGACGCGTCCGCGCCCGGCTCCAACGTCGCCGCCGCCGATCCGTCGGCCTGCGCGGTCAGCCGTCCCAGCGACGACTTGCGGCTCGTGCCGACCACCACCGGGTGGCCCGTGTCGACCAGCACGTCGAGATGCCTGAGCAGGCTCAGGTTGTGTTCGGTGGTCTTGCCGAAGCCGATGCCCGGGTCGATCCACACGTCGGGCACCCCGAGTTCGACGCCGACCCTCGCACGGGCG
>CAZEAV010000282.1:0-4484 GCA_964510215.1 uncultured Iamiaceae bacterium | reverse complement strand
CGATCACTTCAGGGGCCTGGTGCAACTGTGGATCGACGACGAGGCGGCCCTGCGCAGCACGACCGGTCAATGAAGGTCATCCACGGCTAGCGAGACGCGTCGATCCTTCTGACTTGTACGTCGCCGAAGTGGGCGACGGGAACGGAGTTACGAAGGGCAGCGAGGGTGGCCGACCGATCCTGCTCGGCTCCGCGCCGCATGCTGGGAGTGGCGATGATATAGCCGAAGTCGCGCCAGCCGTCTGGGAACCTCTTCTTGACGGCGGGGTCGCGATCAAGCTTTGAATACCACACCACGTGGCTGGAGTAGAAGCCCCCGGGTTGGGCGTCGGTGCCGAACTTGCCTGCTGCAAGGTCCACCCACATGGTGCTGTCAACGATCAGACGCTCATGCGCCGGGATGTGGGCCAGTGCCCAGGTCTCGGCCTTGCGGTAGGGCGCGACGGCATCGGTGGTGACTGCCTCCACGTCACCATGCACCCAGGATGGCGCGACCCCTGCTGTGAAGGCAGCCAAGCAGGCCACCGCGAGGACGGGCCCGATTCGTCTCCCGACGTCGAGCATCCGCGAAGAACTCCACTTGGCGAGGGCCCGATCGCCCGGGCGGAGATGCCACAGCACATCACCGAGTCCGGCCAACGTGAGCGCGCAGAAGGGGAGAGCTGCGATGACGTACGGGTTGGGCAGGTAACCGTGTCGCAGCAACAGCAGAGCCTGGACAGCGACAGTCACTGCAATCGGGCGCAGCCTGCGTACGACCAGCAGCGGGACAGAGGAGGCGAGCCCGCCGAGCGGCAGCCACGAGTCGCGGAACAGCCAGGAGGAGAGGACGGCGTGCGCGGGACTGGCCGGATCGAACACGCTACCGCTTCCGCCGCGGGACAAGAGCTGGAAGCGGACCGCTTGCTCGATGCTGTCATGGCCGGGCCCTGCGAGAAGCTCACCGCGCAGGGCAGCAAACAGCAGGTAGGTTCCTCCACCCAATACCAAGAACGCGGTGAAGAGCGAGAGGCAGAAGGCTCGGGTGCGGTGGTCGACACGCTGCCACACCAGCAACGCCAGACCAGGAAGCAGCAGGAGCGCGGTCTCTTTGGACAAAGCCGCGAGGGCAAGGCAGCCCCCGCTCCCGGCAAAGGCCCATAAGCGTCGCCGGGGCGACAAGGCCAGCACGAAAGCGGCCAGAACCCACATCACCTCGATGTTGTCCAAGAAGACCTGGCGTTGGTAGAACAGCGCCAAGGGCGAGAGGCTGAACAGCAGCGCCGCAACTGCCGCGGAGCCCCGGCGCATCTCCAGCCGGCGAGCCAGCACCCAGATCAACGCAACGCTGACCATCGCGGCGACGAGCATGAAGACTCTGCCGGCGGCGATCGCCGACGGTGCCCACTCGAACGCGCCCGTGACCGTCGTGAAACCGGCAATCTGGATCCACCCCAGAGGGGGATGGTCATACCAATAGGTGTACGGCTCCAACGCGCCCTTGAACTGCACGCTCCACGCTTGCGCCGCATAGGTCCCTTCGTCGTTGAACCATGCCGGCCAGTCCCACATGCCCCAGGCATGGACGAGGCCGACGAGGGTCATGATGGTCGCCAAGACAATGGCACTGACTTTGTGTTGAGCGGCCGACGCGCCGAGCGTATGCCGGGCTCCAGCTGTGAACGTCTTGACCTGGGCCCGCAGCGGGTACACCCGAGGCGTGCTGAGTGGTGGGAATGGGACTCGTGCGGTGCTGATGGGCTGCTCCAGCAGACGGGGCAGGTGACGGGCCCGGTGAGGGCCGTTTGGCCTGAGGCCTTGGATCGGGTTGCTGCCCTCGGCGCAGCGCCTTGCGATGGTCTGCCGACCCTGCGGACTGCACTCGTCGGGGTCGACTGCGAGGGAATCGGCTTGATCGACCGTCGCGTGGGGCCACGTCGTCATGGGAGGACTTCCGCATCGGTCGTCAGATGTGTCCCGAAGTGGGCAGTCTTCTCCCAATCGTTGTGCCCAGAGAACTCGCGGGCCGCGGCACGTACAGCGGAATAGGACAAGAGCAGCTGGTACGGTATCGCACCCACAACCAATCGTAGATAGTCGAGAAAGCGCGCACGTTGATGGAAATATCGGCAGAATGCGTGGAGGCCCACGATTTCAGCGAGCAGCGCCACGCTCAGGCAATACAGAGGTAAAAAGGATGAGATCACCAGCAAGAGAGGAAACGGCAACACGAAAGCCAGCGTAATGGACGCAGGAATGAGGATGCCGGTCAAAGCCTGCACGTATGGGTACGACAGCGTGAATGCTGCTAAAGAGCGCTGTCGCAAGGGAAGAGCGCGCCAGTGTCCCTTGCGCAGGACCTGCAGGAAACCTTGGTTCCAGCGGGTGCGTTGGCGCACCAATCCGCCTACCGTGGAGGGGGTCTCCTCCCTTGTGGCGAGATCTGGCTCATAGGCCACCTCGACGTGAGCTCCGACAGCTGCCAGCCGCGTTCCCAAGTCGCAGTCCTCGGCCAGGCATTCCGGATCCCAGCCGCCGAGTGCCTTCAACAACGCCGTGCGTACGAATACGGTGTTGCCTCCCAGCGGAACGAAGAGACGACGGGCCTGGTAGTGGAGACGGCTCTGGAACCAAAAGAAGTATTCCAGAACGTTCCGGACCGAGAACCAACTGGATTGGAAGTTCACCAGCTGGACGCCGGCTTGCACCGCGTGCGCCTCGGTGGCCGAGAAGCACTCGTCAACGCACGCAAGGAGGCGAGGGTTGACAATGTCTTCGGCGTCGAAGACTCCGACAATGTCGCCGGTGCACTCCGGGATCGCTGCATTGAGGGCCTTCGGCTTGTTCTTGGGAGAGCTATAGTCAGTTACGATTCGGAACACGCCAGGAAACTGCTTGACCATATCGGCGGCGACCGCTGCGGTCTCAGGGTCATCGTCGCCCACGACGACGATGACCTCGTAGCGGGAGTAGTCCAGCGAGGCGAGTCCGAGCAGTGTGCTGCGCAGAACCGCCTCCTCGTGCCGGGCAGGGACAATCAGTGAGAACCGCAGCGAGTGAGGCCGCCCGCTCCGTCGGATGAAGTGAGTTCGTTCCCACACTGCTGGACTCGACCACGCGTAGAGCATCCATGCTGCCGTCGAACTCGCTGTCACGAGGAAGAGGAACAGCGATGCGCTGTAGAAGGCCAGCCCGACGATCTGTGCTACCTGCAGGAACTGCATGAACCGTCAAGTCCTTGCTGAACGGCACGACCCCGGTTTGATTCATACATGCTGACGCTTTTCGTCTGGACACCACGCCGCGGCACTGTCCATGAGTGGCATATCGTGGCGACGCTGGAACCAGACCAGCGTGGCCGGAAGGTAGCTTTCACAATGGAATGGCGCACAGAGAACCCCCGATCTCTCTTGAGCACGGCCCCCCGCAGTGCTCGAGTGCAGTGTTCAGCCTAGCCCCCGACCACGACAATTGTGAAGGTCTCGCGAGCTGCCTCGTGCGGCTGTTGAGCTTCTGGCTGATCCGTGAGGTGCGTCAGGTGCGCTTGTCGACTGAGGCCTCGCCGGAGAGCAGACAGGCCTGGTATTGCCGACGACACCGGGCGGCTTATCTCACTCCGCACGGAGGTTGGCGTACTCCGGGTGCCGATCCATCCAGCTGGCCGTGTAGGGGCAGCGGGGCTCGACCCGCCAGCCCTCGGCGCGCGCCTCATCGAGGAGCCGGCGGGTAAGCCGTCCGGCGAGGCCCTCCCCCTGGTGGTCTGGATGGGTCTCGGTGTGCAGCACGACCAGGGTGTCGTCACGCAGGCGCACGTCGGCGAAGGCGACGGGCGGGGCGCCGTTCTCGGCGTCTGCCGGTCCGGCGCCGAATCGGGTCCGGTCCGCGTTCCAGTGAAACTCCATCTCAGCCATGGCTCATCCCTGTCGTGGTCGCTGCTCGTCTGTTGACCAGTGCCCAGTCTGCGACAAGTCGAATCGCTCGCCCTGCGGCCAGGGGCAATCCCGATCAGGAGGCAGCCGTGATGATGCCATTGGCCATGCCGAATTGCGAATTTCCTGGAGAGGGCTTCCCAACAGATGCTCCGGCAGGGTAGCGTCTGCTCACCCACCGGCTATCTGGAGCCGGGGGCAGGAAGAATCGGGGGATCTTCCATGGGGGACCGTTTTCACTCGTGCCGTCGCGGCATGGGTGCTTCTCGCATCCATGACGAGGCTCGTCGGCCTTTGACCGGCGATGCCGCGCGACAACCATCCGCCTCCTGCGGGAGGCACAGCGTGCTTCAGTGCTCGGGTTACCCCCGACCACGCTGACCGGCTGAGCGCCTGGACGACTGATCGCCTTCAGCGGTGACGGTCGGCTCCATTCGGGTTCACGTGCCTTGGGTGAAGTGCACCCTGGCACCGGCCACTCCATCGTTCGAACTGTCTGTGAGGACTCATCATGACCCACCACACCCCACCTCTACGTGCCGCCGTCGTCGGCGCCGGCTACTGGGGACCCAACCTG
>CAZEAV010000281.1:0-4490 GCA_964510215.1 uncultured Iamiaceae bacterium | reverse complement strand
CTTGATGTGATCGGGGTGCCAGCTCACCGTCTCGTTCTGTGCCACCAGATCGTCCCGGACCTGCGACGTCCGGGCGAACCACGACGTGGACGCCCAGTAGATCAGCGGTGTGCCACAGCGCCAGCAGTGCGGATAGCTGTGGACGTAGGGAACTTTGGCGACGAGGAGCCCCCGGGTGTCCAGCTCGGCGATGAGATCGGCGTCGGTGTCCTTGACGAAACGTCCCGCGAGCTTGGGGATCGCGTCGGTGAACGTGGCTTTGGTGTCGACCGGGTCGAGGAGGCCGAGACCCTCGGCGGTGGCGACCCGGGCGTCGTCGGCCCCGAATGCCGGAGCGAGATGCACGATGCCGGTGCCCTCGTCGGTGCTGACGAAGTCTCCGGCGACGACCCGGAACGGATCACCGTTCCCGGGCGCGGGGAGGTCGTCGAACGGCCGCTGGTAGCGGACCCCCACGAGGTCCGATCCGGCGATGTGGGCGACCGCGTCGGCGTCGGGATAGAGACGTGTCCAGGCCTCGTCGGCCATGATCAGGTCGTGTCCCGGAGGTGCGTCGCCCGTGCCGGCGGCGACCCGGACGTAGTCGATGTCGGCGCCCACAGCCGCGCCGGTGTTGGAGACCAGCGTCCACGGCGTGGTCGTCCACACCACCAGATCCGCGCCTCGAACCGGGGCCGGGCCGTCGGTGATCGCGAAGCGGACGTACACCGAAGGGTCCTCGATGTCGCGATACCCCTGGGCGACCTCATGGGAGGACAGCGCGGTGCCGCATCGGCCGCAGTAGGGCACCACACGATGCCCCTCATAGAGCAGGCCACGGTCCCAGAGGGTTCCGATGAGCGACCAGACCGACTCGATGTAGGAATTGTCGAGGGTCCAATACGCGTGTTCGGTGTCGATCCACACGCCTGCCCGTTCGGTCAGTGCCGTCCAGTCCCCGACGTACTGCTCGACCGAAGATCGACATTTGGCGTTGAACGCCCCGATTCCGTAGGTCTCGATGTCGCGTTTGTTGTGCAACCCGAGCGCCTTCTCCACCTCGAGTTCGACCGGTAGTCCATGGCAGTCCCAACCACCTTTGCGGGGCACCGAACGTCCGCGCATGGTCTGGAAGCGGGGGAACACGTCTTTGAACGCCCGGGCCCACACGTGATGGAGCCCGGGGCGGCCGTTCGCCGTGGGCGGACCCTCGTAGAAGATCCAAGGCTCCCCGCCGTCCCGCAGGTGCGCGACCCGATCGACGACATTGTGGCCTGCCCACCGGGCCTGAACGCGCTTTTCCATCTCGACCAGGTCGAGCCCGGGATCGACGGGTTCGAATGACATGACGCGGCACTTTAGACGCACACCCCTCCGGGACCCCGAACGCGTTCGGGCACCTTTGCTCCCGCGGTCACGCATGACATATGATCCGGCACCCTTTTCCGTCCGTACTGGAGACCAGCGACCCATGGCGGCTACCAAGACCCCGTCGAAGAAGTCGTCGGCGAAGAAGAAGGCGGCGCCGTCCAAGGCGAAGACGTCCCGCAACGCCGCCGGGAAGAAGACGGCGACGAAGAGGCCCGCGGCGAAAAAGTCCGCATCGAAGAACGCGTCGGCGAAGAAGACCCCGTCGAAGAAGACCGCGTCGAAGAAGTCGTCGGCGAAGAAGAAGGCGGCACCCTCCAAGGCGGCCGCTTCCGCCAAGACCGCGAAGTCGAAGGCCACCCGGAAATCCTCGGCCGGCGACGCGCACGGGGCCAAGAAGAAGACCGCGAAAACGAACACCGCGAAAGCCACCAAGGCGGCTGCCCGCAAAGCCACCTCGACCGCGAAGTCCCCGGCCCGCAGGAAGTCGGCGGCCGGGAGCGGTTCGACCAAGAAGAAGGCCACGTCGACCGCGGCATTCCCCAAGGGGTTCCTCGACCAGCAGCGGGCGGCACTGCTGGCCGAGCGGGCGACCTATGAGCGGCATTTCCGTTCCTTTCGAGCCGAGGCCGAGTCGCTCGTCGAGGATTTCGAGTCCGGTGACGTGCAGTTCGACGAGGAATCCGGCGAAGGCGACACCCTGAACGTCGAACGTGAGCGTGACCTGGCGTTGTCCGCTCAGGCACAGAGCGCGATCGAGGAGATCGACCACGCACTCGGGAAGTTCGATCTCGGTACCTACGGCATCTGCGAGATCTCCGGAGAGCCGATTCCCAAGGCCCGCCTCGAGGCGATTCCGTGGGCCCGGGAGCGTGTCGAGTACAAGACCGGGGGATTGACCAGCCGTTGACCCGGAGTCGCCGCGCCGACCTGGTCGGCCTCACCGTCGTCGTGGCGGTGGTGGTGATCGACCAACTCACCAAGAACTGGGCGCTCGCCAGCTTCGCGCTGACGCCACGGCACGTGGTCTGGACGTTGCAGTTCGTGGTCACCCGCAACACCGGCACCGCGTTCAGTCTGTTGTCCGGACGGGGCATCGGCCCGGCGATCGCGCTCGTGGCGGTGGTCGTGGTGGTGATCGTCATCCGGACATTGCGGTTCGTCAAGGGTTGGCCCGCGGCCATCGGGAGCGGACTCGTCATCGGAGGCGCGCTGGGCAACATCGCCGATCGGGTGTTCCGCGCGCACGGCGCAGGGTTCTTGCAGGGCGCGGTCGTGGACTGGATCGATTTCCAGTGGTGGCCGGTGTTCAACGTCGCCGACGCGTCGATCACCGTCGGCGCGGTGATGCTCGCGGTCGCCGCGTTCTTGGCACCCGAAGCGACAGGCGAACCCGAAGGTGAACCCGAATCCGCGGGATCCGGGCGCCAGGATCGGTGACCGACCCGTTCGTCGTGCCCGAAGCGCTCGGTGGTGAGCGCCTCGACCGGGTCGTGGCGATCGTCGCGGACGCCAGTCGCGCCGAGGTCACGCGGTGGATCTCCTCGGGCCGGGTGTCGATCGACGGGACTGCCGTGACCGACCGGTCCATGCGTGTTACGGCCGGGATGCAGCTCGGGATCGACCAGCCGGAGCGGATCGAACAGCGGCCCCGGGGAGCACCCGACGTCCGCTTCGCCGTGGTCCACAGCGACGATGACGTGATCGTCGTCGACAAGCCGGCCGGTCTGGTCGTGCATCCGGGCCACGGCCACCCCGGCGGCACGTTGGTGAACGGCCTGTTGGCGCGCTATCCGGAGGTCGCCCGCGTCGGGGATCCGCAGCGGCCCGGCATCGTCCACCGGCTCGATCGCGGCACGTCGGGGTTGCTGGTGGTCGCCCGCAGCGAACGTTCCCACCGCGCGCTCGTGGACGCGTTGGCCCGCCACGAGGTACGACGGTCCTATCTCGCGGTCGTGCTCGGTCACCCCGAGTCGGGGCGTGGACTCATCGACGCGCCGATCGGGCGGTCGCCGAGCCACGCGACGCGGATGGCCGTCGTGTCGGGGGGTCGCGCGGCCCGGACCCGCTATGAGGTTCTCGAACGGTTCACCCGGCCGCGTCGCGCCGCATTGTTGCGGTTCGACCTGGAGACCGGACGCACTCATCAGATACGTGTGCACGGTGCGGCGATCGGGCATCCGGTCCTGGGCGACAGCACCTACGGTGGCGGGACGTCGACGGTCGGGCTCGCCCGCCCGTTTCTGCACGCCGCGGCGCTGGCGTTCGTGCACCCCGGATCGGGTGAGGAGCTGTCGTTCGAATCGGAATTGCCCGAGGATCTCACCGCGGTCCTGGCGACGTTTCAGGGGTGAAGATCAGGCAGGCCAGGGGGCCTCGCCGCGACTGATCGCGGCGACATCGGCCAGGGTGGAACCCTCAAGGAGTTGGCGCATCTGCTCACCCACGTGAGCCCAGATCGAGAGCAGCACGCACTGTCCTTCGTGGTCGCACGCGCCGTTCGTGTGCGGCTCGCCGAAGTCGCCCACGACGATCGGCCCGTCCACCGCGGAGACGATCTGGGCGAGCGTGATCTGCTCGGGCGCGTGGGCGAGCACGTAGCCACCGCCGACCCCGCGCTTGGAGCGGACCAACCCCGCACCCTTGAGTGCGAGCAGTATCTGCTCGAGGTACGGCTGGGGGAGCGCGGTCCTCTCCGCGATGTCCCGGACCGAGGTCGGGTCATCTGCGCCGTGCAACGCCAGCGACAGCAGGGCACGACAGGCATAGTCACCCCGGGTGGAGACTCTCATGGATCCCATGCTACGGGCACCGCTGGGCAGACAGCAGAGCAGCCGTCGTCGGGGTCGAGTCGATAGCGTGGGGATTCCATGGCCACGACGATCAGCACGCTGACTCCCGGGAGCAGCACTCGGAGCGCCACAGATCCCGATCTACCCGATTACGACGGCGCCTGCATCACCAACATCGTCCCGGCGCTGCTGGAGCCCGAGCACGACCCGCCGAGCTGGCTGCCCGAATCGCTGGCCGGGGCCGATCAGGTGGTGCTGCTGGTGGTCGACGGGATGGGGTTCGAACAGCTCGCCGCTCGCCGCCTCGTGGCGCCGACCCTGGCCACGATGGACGGGGAATTCGTCCACACC
>CAZEAV010000280.1:0-4512 GCA_964510215.1 uncultured Iamiaceae bacterium | reverse complement strand
TCGGATGGGGCTCTCGCAAGGACGCAGGACGAAGACGCATACGCAATGCGGCGAGGACGAGGACGCAGCGAGCGCCCCATCCGGCCGGCCTCAACCCGCCGAACGTTTGTGGTCACAGCACTAGCTCCCACATCGCCGCGGTACACGGTTCGTCGCTGTGCCAGCCGAGGAAGCCATCGGCGAGCTCCGTGCCCGTCGCATGTGCCGGCATTGCGGTCGGGGACGTCTCGGATGCACCGGCCGGCACCACCGGCTCGTCGGTCGTGAGGTCGATCGGGGTGACGGCGTAGGTGGCCCCCGGGTCAAGCCCCTCGACGGCGAGCGCTGTGGGCGTGCGGGACGTGTCACCGGGCCGTGGCGGTAACTGGTACGCGAACACGACCGCGTGCCGTCGATCGGCATCGGTGAACGCGAGCGCCGCGGACGGTCCGTGCTCGGGGGAGACCAGGCGGATCAGGTCGCCGTGTTGGACCAGCGGGCGGATCCGCCGGTAGTGGGCCGACGCCCGACGACAGACCAGCCACTCGTACTCGGTGAGCACGTCGCGGTTCACGTCGAAGCCGAAGCGGGCGCTCATGGCCACCGCGCAGGCGAAGGAGATCGGCCGCATGCCCCAGCGCGTGACGTGCGCGGCGAGGGCGGCCACCGGGAGGAACTCCGCCGCGTGCCATTGCATCCGCACACGGTCCACCGGGTCGGTGTTGTCCGAGAGCCAGACCTCGTGGAAGCGGGACAGCGTGCCCAGGTCCATGCGGCCCCCGCCGGACGCGCACAACAGCATCTCGACCTCAGGATGGGCGGCCACCACGCGATCCATCGCCGCCCAGGTGGCTCGTACCACGTCCACGGGCCAGTTGCCCTGACGCGCCGCGGGCAGCGCGCCCGACCCGGGTTCGGTGACCATCCGGTTCGCGTCCCACTTGACATAGGAGACCCCGTTCGCCTCGGACAGCACGCGGTCCAGCACCCCGACGACATGATCGGCCACCTCTCCCCGGCACAGATCGAGCTGAAGCTGGTTGCGTTCCTCGCGGCGCTCCCGGCCCGGCACCGCCACCACCCAGTCCGGGTGGGCGCGGTACAGCGCGGAACTCGGGTTGACCATCTCGGGTTCCACCCACACCCCGAACCGCACGCCGGCCGCGGCCGCCGCACGCCCCACCCCGGCCAGCCCGTCGGGCAGCTTCGCCGGGTCCGGTTCCCAATCGCCCAGGCCCTGGGTGTCGTCGTCGCGGGGGAACTCGGTGCCGAACCAGCCGTCGTCCAACAGGAACACCTCACCGCCCACTTCGGCGGCCTCGGCGGCGAACCGCCCGAGACGCTCGGCGTCGAAGGAGAACCCGGTCGCCTCCCAGTTGTTCACCACGATCGGGCGCAACGTCTCGGGGGCACGTAGCGCCCAGCGCCGGATCCAGCGGTGGAGACGTCGGGTGAGCGGGCGGGTCCCGGCATCGGACCACGCCCAGACGACGGTCGGGGTGGTGAACGTCTCTCCCGGATCCAGCACGTAGTCCGCGCCGGTGGGCAGGTGCCCGAGCCACGCCCGCGTCGTGCCGGAAGAAGCGACATCGAAGGCGATGCGGAAGTTGCCGCCCCAGGCCAGGGACGCGGCAAGCACCGTCCCGCTGGTTTCGGTCACCGGACCGTCGGGGCAGAAGCGCACGTACGGGGGGACTTCGTGTGCGGGCCGGGTCGTGGCACGGGCTTCGAGCGTCTTGGTGCCCGGGGTGAGCCGGTCGTGCACCGGCGAGAACTCGGCGCCCCAGTCGCCCGTGAAGTGGTCCAGGCGCGGGTCGGTGCCGCCCAGCACCGCCGTGGCGGCAGCGACTTCGTGCAGGGTGATCGGACCGTCCTGTTCGTTGGTGAGGGTCGTGCACGCCTCGATGACCCCGGCATCGCCGAACGCGCGCAACTGCAGGCCGACGGTGAGCGGTTCGACATCGTCGCGCAGGGTGAAGGACAGGGTTTCGGACGGGTCTGGAGCGTCGCCGCCGTCGGTGCGGGTGGTGCGTTTGCCGGGAGTCCGCTCGTGGCCGGTACACACCAGTCGGGTCACCGTCGAGCCGTTCGCGTGGGTGACCGCCAGCGCGGGGGCGACGAACGGGTCCTCGCCCCAGGTCGGGTAGGCCAGTGGATACAGCCAGGCCGGAAAGGCGAGGTCGTCGGTGGATGCGTCGGGTCCGAAGCCGACCTGGCGCAAGCGGCCGGCGTCGTCGACACAGAACGCGATGCGGGTGGGTCCGGCGATGAGGCTGATCGGTTCCACGCGTAGATGCTCCAGTGCAGGTCGTCGGGAGGTGCCGGTCGGCGGCGCCGTCGCACACCGTACCGGTCGCCGCCGGGGGCGGACCCGAGGCGCGTGGTGGGGGAATTGGCGAGCGGGCCCGCATTGGTGGATGCTGGCGCGACCGGGGTGCACGCGGCAGGCGGCAGGGGCCACGCGCCACACGCCCTCGGCCCGACCCCCGGCGATGCCGACCTCGTTGCTCCGACCCTTGGGGACCATCCGTGACCGCAGCACCAGATCCCAGCCGCCACCGCTTCGCTCCCGGCTTCCTCGTCGGCGCGTCCACCGCCGCCCATCAGATCGAGGGCAACAACACCAACGCCGACTGGTGGAGCTTCGAACACGCCGCCGAGACGATCACCACCGAACCCAGCGGTGATGCCTGCGACAGTCTGCACCGGTGGCCCGACGATCTCGACCTGGTCGAAGAGCTCGGCCTGAACGCCTACCGCTTCAGCGTCGAATGGGCCCGTATCGAACCGGCGCCGGGGGAGTGCTCCCGCGCGTACCTGGCCCACTACCGGCGGATCGTCGAAGGGTGTCTCGACCGCGACATCGAACCGGTGGTCACCTTGCACCACTTCACCGTGCCGCAGTGGTTCGCCCGTCAGGGTGGCTGGCGCGCGGAGGACGCCGTGGACCTTTTCGCTGCCTACGTGCGCCGGTGCGCCCCGATCCTGGAGGGGGTGCGGTGGGTGTGCACCATAAACGAACCCAACGTGCTCGCGGTGATGCTGCGCTTTGCGGCGCTCGGCGACGCCGACGATCCGGCTTCGGTCGCTCTCGACGTGCCCGGCGCGCCGCTGCCCGCCCCCCACCAGCCGACCGTGCGGGCACTCACCGCCGCCCATGAGGCCGCGCGTGCGGTGCTCGCCGAGGTCGCACCGGGCGCGTCGGTGGGGTGGAGTGTCGCCAACCAGGTGATCTCGGCGGTTCCCGGCGGCGAGGAAGCGGCCGAGGCCTACTTCGAGGCGATCGAAGCGCCGTTCCTGCGCACCGCGGCCCACGACGACTTCGTCGGCGTGCAGTCCTACACCCGCAACGTGTTCGGGCCCGACGGCCCGGTGCGCGACGACCCCGACGACACCCGCACGCTCACCGGTTGGGAGTACTGGCCCGACGCGGTGGGCACCGCGTTGGCCGACACCGCCCGGATCGTCGGCGACGTGCCGCTGCTCGTGACCGAGAACGGGATCGCGACCACCGACGACGACCGGCGGATCGCGTACACCGACGGAGCACTGGGCGCGGTGCGCGCCGCCATCGACGACGGCCTGGATGTGCGCGGGTATCTGCACTGGAGTCTTCTCGACAACTACGAGTGGGGTTCCTATGCGCCCACCTTCGGCCTGATCGGCTGGGACCCGAACACCTTCGCGCGGCGCCCCAAACCGAGTGCCTACTGGCTCGGCCGGGTCGCTCAGTGCGTCGGCCGTTGACCGTCGCGGCTGCGCCGGCACCGGGACGGGGCACGGAGCGTCAGGGAATCTCGACCGTGGCGCGGTGGGCGATCGCGGCGGCGGAGGTTCCCACCAGCACTTCGTAGCGGCCGGGGTCGACGGCCCAGTCGTGGGCGTCGACATCCCAGCGGGCGAACGAGCGGGCATCGAGCGGGATCTCGGCGGTGTGGGTGGCGCCCGGGTCGAGCGCGACCTTGGCGAACCCGACGAGCTGCTTGGGGGGCCGACCGGCGCGGGCGTCGGTGCGGGCCACGTAGACCTGCACGACGGTCGAACCGGCCCGGTCGCCGGCGTTGGTCACAGGCACTTCCACGACCCGGCCGGTACCCGCCCCGGTGATCGTGGGTTCGCCCAGCTCGAAGGTCGTGTACGACTGACCGTGACCGAACGGGAACAACGGCTGCGTCCCGGTTGCGTCGAAGTGTCGGTAGCCGAGGTTCAACCCTTCGCCGTACACGACCGCGCCCTCGGCCCCCGGGTAGTTCCCGTGCGCGGCCGAATCCTCGATGCACCTCGGGAAGCTGATCGGCAGCCGACCGGCCGGCTCCGCGACCCCCGTGAGCACGTCGGCCAGGGCATGCACGCCCTCTTCGCCCGGATACCAGGCCATGAGCACCGCGGCGGCGTCGTCGGCCCACGGCATCGACACCGGCGCGCCGGTGTTGACCACGACCACGGTCCGCGGATTGGCGGCGATGACCTGACGGACCAGTTCGTCCTGGTCTCCCGGCAACGAGAGCGAGGTTCTGTCGGCTCCCTCGGTCT
>CAZEAV010000279.1:0-4535 GCA_964510215.1 uncultured Iamiaceae bacterium | reverse complement strand
CCGTCGGTCTGGGTGACCCCGTGCAGGTCCGGGTACTGGCCGGTGAAGATCGTGGGCCGGGAGGGCACGCACGCGACCGACCCGGTGTAGTGGCGCGTGAAGGACACGCCGTGCTCGTCGAACCACGCCCGACCGGTGAGGGTCTCCTGGCGCCACCGAGCCAGCGCCGCGGCCTGCGGGCCGGCACCGGCGAGTTCGTAGGGTGGGGTGGCCCGCTCCTCGTCGGTCATGATGATGACGACGTCGGGCCTCATCGGCGGGGTGTGCTCAGGCATGGGGGCTTCCTTCCAGGTGCGCGGCGAGTCCGTCGAGGAGCTGATCGGAAGCTCGGGCCAGAACCCGGGCCACGACGGCGGCGACCAACTTCTGCGGTGGCCGTGACCCGGCGTCGACCTCGGAGCTGAGGGTCACCTCGGTGGTGGTGTCGGACCCGACGAGTCGCCACCGGTTCCGGGCGCGCCGGACGACCTTGGGCAGGCCACGGATCTCGTACGCGACGGTGTCGCCGGGCTGCCAGTCCACCACCTGTTCGAGAAGCACATTGCGCCCGACCTGCACCCGCCGGGTCGCCCCCACTCCCTGCGCGGCATCGGTGGTCAGCGCCGAGTGATCGACGTTCGGCGCCCAGGCGCCGATCGCCCCGAAGTCGGCCCGGACGTCCCAGATCGCGTCCGGGGAGGCGTGGATCTGTCGGCTGCGGACCACCTGAGCCATGGCGACGACGCCTTTCTCTACGCGAATCGGATCCCGACGGCCGCGTGGTGCAACGGCCTCCCGAGTGGATCGGGACAGCACCTTAGCGGTCGGGTGAATCTTTTGCGAGTCCGATACTCAACACTTTTGCCGATCGGGTATCCTTCCCAGGCATGCCCGAGACCTCCACCGCGATCGAAGACGGCCGGCGGGCGCGCCGCGCCAGAAATCGTGAGGCGGTGGTCGATGCGCTCGTCGACCTGTTGGCCGAAGGGACCGGCAGTCCGGGCGCGGAGGCGATCGCGGCCCGCGCGGGGGTGTCGGTGTCGTCGGTGTTCCGGTACTTCGACGGACTGGGTGACCTCAACGACCAGACCATCGAGCGCTACTTCACCCGTTACGCGCCGCTGTTCGAGATACCCGACATCGGCGAGGGCAGCCTCACCGAGCGCATCGAACGCTACGTGGATGCCCGCGTCCGCCTGTATGACGCGATCGCGCCGATCGCACGTCTGGCGCGGTCGCGGGCGTACGACCATCCCCGGATGGCGCCCGCACTCGCCCGCGCCCGGGCGACGTTCCTGGATCAGATCCGCCACCATTTCGCCGCCGAGCTCGGCGGCGCGACGGCCGACCGGAACGGGGCGAGTGACCCGAACGACGTGGCCGGGCTGGTGGACGCGCTCACCTCGTTCGAGTCCTGGGACCTCGCGCACGGCGCGCACGGGCGATCCCTGGATCAGGTCCGCACCAGTTGGGTCCACGGCCTCGGGCGTCTGTTGACCAAGTGAAGCCCGCTGACAACATGAAGCCCGCGCCACGCACAGGCGTGGCGCGGGCCGACAACTGTCCGGCCGGAACCCCGCCCCCGGCCGGCCCGAAAGGTCGACCGCGTCAGGCGGCCGTGACGTCGATTGCCGGGGCGTCGCCGCCGGTGGTGACGGCGACCTTACGCGGCTTGGCCTGATCGGCCACCGGAATGGTCACGGTCAACACGCCGTTGGTGTAGTCGGCGGTCACTTGGTCGGCGTCGAGGCTCTTCCCGAGGAAGAGCTGGCGACGATAGGCACCTTGGCGGCGCTCGGAGGCGACGACCTCGGTGTCGTCGGCGATGTCCCAACGCCGCTCGGCCGACACGGTCAGGACGTCCTTTTCGACGGTGACGTCGATGGAATCGGCGTTCACGCCCGGTAGGTCGAGGCGGACGGTGAACACGTCACCACGACGCTCGGCGTCGAGTGGCATCACCGACGGGGTGCGTACGCCGAATGCCTGACGGGCCAAGGTGTCGAAGTCTCGGAATGGATCGGTTCGCATCAGCATGGACAGGCCTCCTGAAAGCTCTGGTTCTCCTTGCGACCACCACCGTAGCGACGGCATCCGAAGTTGACAACACTATTTCTAGATTTTCTGATCCGAACTAACGATCAGCCTGTATTTCCAAGGGGACACGCGGGGCCCTGTCGACGCGTCGAGCACCGTCGGCACCGCAGAAGCCACCGTGCGGTCCGGCCGGGCCGTGCGTGTCGGCCGATACCCTCGAGGCCACGCACGTTTTCACGATCGGTCATTCCACCCAGAGCGCCGAGTCCTTCTGTTCCCGACTCACCGGCCACGGCATCGTCTCGCTCGCGGACATCCGCTCGATTCCCGGGTCGAACCGGAACCCTCAGTTCCACGCCGAGTCCCTCGCCGGCGCCTTGGCGTCGGCGGGCATCTCCTACACACACCTGGCCCGCCTGGGTGGACGGCGCAATCTCCAACACCTTGCCGATCCCGAACGCAACGCCGCCTGGCGGAACCGGTCTTTCCGCAACTACGCCGACTACACCTCCACGCCCGATTTCGTCGAGGGACTCGAGGAGTTGCTCGCACTGGAGGGCCCGGTCGCGTACATGTGTTCCGAGGCCCTCCCCTGGCGGTGCCACCGCACGATCGTGTCGGATCATCTGGTGGCCCGCGGGCACCGGGTCACCCACCTGATGTCCTCGGCCGAGCGGGACCACGTGCTGGGTGCCTGGGGGCCCGAACCCGTCGTGGTCGACGGCGCGGTGTGCTATCCCGCGCCGTGACCATCGTGACCATCGTGACCACCGTCTGAGCTCAGGTGGTGTGCAGCCAGGACGAGACCCGGTCCAGTGCGGATCTGATCGGGATGGCGAACCCGATGTTGGAGGCCTGAACCTGCTGACTCGACGACGCCACCGCGGTGTTCATGCCGATGACCGTGCCCTCGGCGTCGACCAGCGGTCCGCCCGAGTTCCCCGAAGAGATCGCCGCGTCGGTCTGGAGCAGCCCGGTGAGCGAGGAGGAGTCGGTCTGGATCGAGCGGTCGACGGCGGACACGATGCCCTGGGTCACGGTGAGGGACCCTTTCAGGGCGAGTGCGTTGCCGATGGCCACCACGCCTTCACCCACCTGCGCATCGTCGCTGCTGGCGAGTGTGGCCGCACGGAGTCCCGTCGTGTCCTGTACGTGCACGACGGCCACGTCGTGTTGCGGGTCGGACCCCACGAGGGTGGCGCTGCGGGTGGTGGTGCTGCCCGGGAGCGTGACGGTGAGCGATCGGGCGCCGGCGACGACGTGGGCGTTGGTGAGGATGTCACCCGAGTCGTCGATCACGATGCCGGTGCCGGCGTCGGTGCCTTCGACCTGTCCCCCCTCCCACGGACCGCCCTGGGTCACGACCTCGGCCTGAATCGCCACGACCGAATTGGTCATCTTGGCGAGCACGGCAGTCGCGTCGATCTCGCTGCCACCCGTGGCGGCCACGGACGAGCGATCCGCCACGGTGTGCGCGGCCACCGAGGCGGCAGTCCCTGTGGAATCGTTCACGAATCGGCTGCCGACGAGCCCGCCGCCGAATCCGAACGCGGCGAGCAGCACCGCGGCCCCGATACCGGCCGCGAGGCGCCGCGCCGCGCTCGGACGCCGGGGGTGCCGGGCGTGGTCGGCGCCTGCCGCGGAAGCGGCATTGCCGGGGGGCGGTGGCGGTGGCTGGGGCGTGTTCGGGCTCGCCTCGTAGGTCGGAGGGCGTGGTGGCAAGCCCGGCCAGGGCGGCATCGGGTTTGGCGGCTGTCGGAGTGGGTCTCGATCGGTCATGACCCCAGATTCGGGGTGCTCGCCCAGGATGCGATCCGAATTTCCTTGGCGTTCGCTCAGAGTCGCGTTCGTGAAGGCGAGCCGATCGCCCCGTGACGGTTCACACCTCGCTGAAATCCGAAGACCCGGTTCAGCTGCCGGGGCGGCCGGTAGGCGGCTCGATGACCGCCGGGTGCTCGAACGGGAGGCCCAGCAGGAGGTGCAGCGGGAGGTTCAGCGGGTGGTCTGGCGGGAGGTGAGCAGGCTCCGGCTCGGCTGGGGTCGGGGCGCGGATGTGCCCGGCCGTGGTGGGCCGGGCGGTGGTGGTGGTTGGTGTCGTCGCGTCCCGTGGCGTGCAGGCCGCCGCCGTCGAGGGCGTCAGCGGGCGGGACCGGGGGGCACCCTGGTGCATATGTGTGGACGGTCAGCGGGAGGTCGGGGAGGTTCCCCGGGAGGGAAACCTACAAACGTGTGCGCGCCGGATCTGCCGTTCCGGAGCCGACGTTGGCGCCCCCGTGTGTGGCGGGGCTCCCGGGTGGGGTGCTGGGGTCTCCCGGCGGCCGGTTCAGGTGTCGGGTTCGGCGACGTGGATGGCGATGTGGAGGTCGGCGGCGATCTCGGCGAGGCGGTCGCCGATGTTGCGTGGGGTGCCGAACCAGAGTTGGTGGCCGTAGGTGAGCCCGGCGGCGAGAGTTTCGCCGACGAGCAGGCCTGCTGAGCGGTAGCGGGCGCCGATGGCGGCGGCTTCGTCGAGGAGGGGG
>CAZEAV010000278.1:0-4540 GCA_964510215.1 uncultured Iamiaceae bacterium | reverse complement strand
GCGTAACACGAGGCCAGAAGTTCGGCTTCGCCGTGCTCACCACCGCGCCAGACCGGTCCTACGGTGTGGATGACCCAGCGGCACGGCAACCGGTACGCGTCGGTGGCTTTGGCATCACCGGTGGCACAGCCGCCCAAGGTGCGGCATTCGGCCGACAGTTCCGGACCGGCGGCCCGGTGGATCGCCCCGTCCACCCCGCCGCCGCCGAGGAGGGAATTGTTCGCCGCGTTCACGATCGCGTCCACCTCGAGCGTGGTGATGTCGGCGGTGACGACCTCGATGCGCATCCGAATCACTTACCACGCCGTGTCAACCCCGTGCGTGTCCACCCCGTGCGTGTCCGGCCGGGGCGCGTCGCGCCGGCGGATCCGCCGTGGGACCCGGGCATCTCAGGGGACGCAGTGCGGCGGGGTCTTTCCGTCGGGTTGGCGGCACAGCGGCTCGGCGGACTGACCGGTGAACAACTCGCCCTGGCCGGGACGCAGGTGCCCGATGTACCCGCCGGAATACCCGGGCTGATCCCAACCTGCGGGCAAGGTGGTGGTGTACACCCGGCTGGGGTCGTTCCACGATGGTTGCGGGTTGTCGCCGGTCCAGAGCATGAAACTCAACTGACGGCCGAGTGTGCGGGCGCAGATGTGCCACGGCGTCGGAACCATCGTCGAATTGATGTGGCCGTTCACAACGGTGATCTTGCCGACGATCGAGGACAGATCGAAGGTTCTGATCAGGGTGAAGGGGTGCGCGGTGTCCTTGGAGTCCCAGATGTGAACGTTGAACAGCCAGAATCCGGCGTACCAGATGTTCTGGGTGATGGTCACGGCTTTGATGCCGGTGTTGTCGGCCCAGGACGGTCCGATGCGCATGGCCAGGCCCGGTTGGAGCGGACCGCTTCCGGCGGGATCGGCGACGGTCTGCCAGGTGATGCAGCTCTGTTGATTGGCGTACCACTGCGCCGAATCCGACCAGAACACTTCGCGTACGTTCCCGTCGCTCGGGAGCCCGGGGGTGGCGAGCAGGTACTCGGGCGTACCGCCGTAGTGGAACTTCATGCCGGACGCGGAGGTCAGCGTGCCGTGACGGATCGGCCCCGCGACCTGGCCGAAGACCGGATGGCATGCGGCGAGCAGCACCGCTGCTGCCAGCACTCCGGCGACTGCGATCCACCGGCGTGGCAACGGCAACCTTTTCCCCTCCGGCATGCGGGAGATCCTAACCGAGGGTGAACGCGGCCTTCTGACCGGCGTGGAGGTGCCCGATGTAGCCGCCGGTGAATCCCGGTTCGTCCCAGCCGACGGGCAGCGCGGTGGTGAAGCTGTGCCGCGGGTCGTTCCAGGAGGGTTTCGGTTCGTCGCGGGTCCACACGATGAAGGTGAGCTCGTTGCCGGTGGCCCGGGCGCAGATGTGCCAGGGGGTCGGGGCCATCGTGTCGTCGATGACGCCGTCGGTGTTGGTGACCTTTCCGACCACGTCGGACAGATCGAAGGTCCGCACCAGCTTGAAGGGGCGCTGGGATTTGGCGGTGTCCCAGACGTGCACGTTGAACAGCCAGATGCCCGTGAGCCAGATGTCCTGGGTGACGGTGACCGCGCGGACCGCAGTGCCGCCCGGGCCTTCGGGCGCGATGCGCAGCGCGATGCCGGGCTGGGTGTCGCCTCCGCTCCGGGGCCCGGCCACCGTGTTCCAACTCATGCATGCCTGCTGATCGGCCGGTTGGGGAGTCTGGCGGCGCCAGAAGATGGCGCGCACGTTGTCGTCCGCGAAAGGCACGCCGGCGCTGACGGTCACGGTGTGGGCATCCCAGACGTAGCCGTAGCCCAGCCCGTACTTCGACGTCAGGTTGTGGTGATCCACCGGGCGAACGGGCACGGTCGTGGTCGTGGTGGACGTGGTGGTCGACGCCGTGGTGGTCGGATCCATCGTGGCGACGTGGTCGACGGAACCGGACACCCGGGTGGTGGTCCCGGTGGCGTGGTCGAGGGCGCCGCTCGCCGGGCCGGTCTGTGAGGAGATGGCCGCGAGCGTCAACGCGCCGATCACGACGACCGCCCCCACGACGAGGACCCGGGGTCCGAGCATCCCCTGCATCGTCCGGGGATCCTGGCGCGGGTGATCGATGTGGTGCTGGTCTGTGAGAAGATGGGCGAATTACGGGCCCGGGCGATGGAGGGGCTCGCCGGCGACGTGCTGGAGATCGGGTTCGGTTCGGGGACGAACGTGCCCTACTACCCGGCCGAGGTCGAGCGGGTGTCTGCGGTGGACCCGGCCACGGTGGGGCGCCGGTTGGCCCGCAAAAGGCTCGAAGCGTCGACGATTCCGGTGTCCTTCGTCGATCTCGTGGGTGATCGGATCGATCTCGACGACGATTCGGTCGATGCGGCCCTCAGCACGTTCACGTTGTGCACCGTTTCCGACGAGGTGGCGACGCTCGGTGAGATCGCCCGGATCCTGCGGCCCGGCGGGAGACTGTACTTCCTGGAACACGGTCGCTCCGACGATCCCCGTGTCGCGGCGCGCCAGCGACGCTTGGACGGATTCCAGCAGCGCATCGCGGGTGGGTGCCACCTGACCCGGGACCATGCCGCGATGCTCACCGCGGCCGGATTCGAGGATGTGTCGTGTGTGAACTTCACCATTGCCGGCCCCGCCACGATGAGCTTCATGTATGCGGGATCGGCCCGGTCGGGAGTCTGAGAGCCGGTACGGAATCACGGGCCGGGCCGCGACCGCCCGGAGGCCGGAAGAAGCGGACCCCGCACCGGATCGAGGCCACGGCGATCCTTCGGACACCCCGGGTACGCGGGTAGCCTTGCGCCGTGGTCGACATCGGAGGGGCACGCCGGTGCCATTGAAGGAAGCGCTGAGAGCGCTGTACGGCACCCTCGGCAACCCGGCGCGTCGCCGTGTGAAGGTCGCCTTCGTCGGCATGCTCGCGGCAGGCAGCATGGATGTGATCGGCCTCGCCCTGGTCCTGCCGTTGATGCAGTTGCTCACCGACTCCGACGACCGCAGTGGCATGGTGGGGCGGATCTCGGAACTGCTCGGTGATCCGTCCTCGACCACGCTCGTGTTGGCCATCGCCGGCGCGGTGTTCGGGGCGTTCGTTGCGAAAGGGCTGTTCTCACTCGCGTTCCGGTGGTGGATGCTGGGATTCATCAACCATCACGAAGCCGACATGTCCGCGAACCTGTTCTCCCGGTACATGGCTTCGCCGTACCCGTTCCATCTGGAGCGGAACTCCGCGGAACTGCTCCGGACGCTGAACACGGCGATGACCCAGAGCTACATCGGCGCCGTGAACGCGGTGTTGATCATCGCCACCGAGGTGGTGACATCGAGTTGCGTGCTCATCGTGTTGTTGGTGGCGAGGCCACTGCCGGCCGTGGGCGCGGGGCTGTACTTCGGCCTGATCGGGTACGGGTTCCTGCGCCTTGTCCGTCGGCGGGCGAACGTGGCGGGAGACGAGTTGATGGAGGCCGCACGGGAGAGCACCCAGGCTGCGCTCCAGGGCCTGGGCGGCGTCAAGGAGGTTCTGGTGCGCGGCACTGCGCCGTATTTCACCGGTGCCTACTATGACGCGCAGCACCGGCGCGCCACCGCGAGTCGCATGCAGATGTTCCTGAACGAGTCGCCGCGCTTCGCGATCGAGATGCTGTTCATCATCGGTGTCGCGGTGATGACCGTCGTGTTGTTCTCCACCGGCAGTACCCAGGAGGGGGCCGCCACGCTCGGCCTGTTCGTCGCGGCCGGCTTCCGGTTGCTGCCGTCACTGTCACGCATGATGGCGTCGACTTCGGGGTTGCGGGTGGCGGCGCGGGCGATCAGCCTGGTGGTGAAGGACCTGGACGAACTCGCGCCACCGGAGACCGTGGAGAACGCGGCGCCGTTGCGCTTGACCGACCGCGTCCGGGTGGAGTCCCTGAGCTACCGGTATGCGGACACCGAACGAGACGTGCTGGACGGCATCTCCTTCGACGTGCCTGCCGGTCGGTCCGTAGCGATCGTCGGATCGTCGGGGGCGGGGAAGACGACCATCGTCGACATCCTGCTCGGGCTGCTGGAACCGACGGCCGGCAGCGTACTGATCGACGGAGTGGACCTGGGCGACATCCGGGAGCGGTGGCAGCGATCCATCGGCCTGGTGCCCCAGGACGTCTACCTTTTCGACGACACCCTGCGGGCGAACATCGTCTTCGGTCAACCCGAAGGCGAGATCGACCCCGAGCGAGTGGACGAGGCCGTGCATCGTGCCCAGCTCGACGAGCTGATCGCGGACCTTCCCCACGGGTTGCAGACGAAGGTGGGCGAACGGGGGGTCCGCCTGTCGGGCGGGCAACTCCAGCGGATCGGTATCGCCCGGGCGCTGTATCTGCGCCCCCAGTTGCTGGTGCTGGACGAGGCCACGTCTGCCCTGGACAACGTCACCGAGCGGAAAGTCACCGCCACGATCGAGGCACTGCAGGGCGAGGTGACCATGATCGTGGTCGCCCACCGTCTGTCCACGGTGCGCAGATGTGACACGTTGATCTTCATGAGCGAC